>NZ_LVWH01000167.1:0-70629 GCF_001909045.1 Paenibacillus sp. P3E
ATAGAAAGTATAAAATTAATAACAAAGATAAAAATCCTCCTGGGTACCCCCCTACGATCCGTTTGGAGTATTGATAAATGGTCTTACCGGGAAATTGTTGGCTCAGTTTCACCATTATCACAGCAACCAACATTACAATAATGCCACCGAGCACAACAGACATCCATGCGTCCGGAGTCTTGACGGATTCCACCACATCTCTGGGCAAAGTGAGAATCCCCGCCCCTAGTACCGAATTCGTCAAGAATAGTGATGTCTGTCTTGTTGTAATTTTATCATCAGCACGCACAAACATTTCTTCCCCTCCTTCCATTTATTTCTTTGGTTCTGCATAATTGGATGGGAACATCAAACGCTTGCCTCTACTTCTGCCGGTGAATAAGCAGCTGAAAAAGCTACACAAGTATAGCTCTTTCTGAATTTATTTACTATTTGATTCTGACTGTCTGATTTATATCTGAATGTCCTTTTTTTCATATAAAACATATTATTTCCATTCATATATGATTTATTCCTCAATCTCTGACCACAAATAAGCTGTATTCAAGCATTTCTTACCAAAGCTCTACTTTTCGCAACAGCCAAAGATTGCTCGTGGAACGCTACCTTCTGCCTGGGCATAAGATAGCGTATCAAGAGTGAAGGTGGAATCTGTATGTCTAAGAACAAACGTGGCAAAGCACTATGGCGTACTCCATCCCGGAGCAGAGGAACATGTCCGCTCTGCGGCAGCACGCGAATCAAGCTTCTGTATTTCGGTAAAGGCCTTTCCGGTGAGAAGCTCACCGTCTGTAAAAAATGCGATGGGAAGCAAGCAGTTTAACAAGGTCCACCCTGGGGACCTTCTATTCAATACCATCGGCTTAAAAAAAGGAAGTGCCGTAATTGCGGCACTTCCTTTTCCTTATGAGACTGGAGTATCGCTGCTAGCAGAACGGCTTTCCTATACGTTTAACCGGGCATAGACCGTTTCATGGACAGGAATTCGATTCAGTCTCTTTTCAGAGTATAGGCAAATTCAAGAGAATCTGAACCTTAGTGCGCTGGCTTGATCCACAGCTTGGAGATATCCAGGAAACCAAATGAGCTGGTATGCAACCCAAGCAGGCTATGATTGAGCTGTGCTCTTTTGTTAACATGAGAACCATATAGAAGCCAGCAGTGATCCCGGATGATTCCCTCCACTTTATCCAGCAGCTCAGCCCGTCCCTCTCCGTTTAATAGTGTAAAGTCCTCCAGTTCCCGGTCCAGTAAAGAGCTTTGGGCAGGCTCCAGGTAGGCGTGTAAATAATTGGATTTATTCCTAAAATAATTAATTAATCCCCATTGCCAGTCATCCTCCAGAATTTCCTCCGCCATAATCAGTTCGGCTGAGCTAGGCGCGTCTTTGGCATGTGATTGGATATAGGACTGGAGCTCAATACGCAGCCCGATCTCTGCTCCGCGCCGTTTAAGCCAGTCTGCTTCTTCCAGGTCTTTATGAACTGTATATGCAAGGAGGATACTCTCGCCTTGATAACCACTGCTTGCCAGCAGCTCGCGCGCCTGTTCCAATGGAGGCTCTGTCCAGTCGCTTTGAGCGCTCTTCCAAGGCAGGAAGCTGTCTGCTGGTGTAATGCGGTTGCCGCCCAATTCCCTTACGAGTGCCACTTGGTTGTACAGGATTCGCAGTGCTTGCCGAAAAGCGAGCTGATGATGGACTCCCTTTTTACGGAAATTAACCAGCATGTACTTGCAACCCAAAGCCGGGTAGTTAATGCTGTTCGTCACGGAACCTTCCGAAGGGAGCTTCATCCGGTACGCACCCGGCAGCTCATATTGACGTTCATTCGGGCCGTGATCCGGCACAAACCAAATATCCACCCGATCCAGATGCGGGCGAATCCCGTAATATTGTTCAAATGCGCTGAGCACCAGCACATCTTCATTCAAATCGCTGATACGGTAGGGTCCAGTCCCGATTAGTTCCGTACGGATGTCTACATCATAAGGTAGAATGCTCATGTGCATGCAACTAAACAAATGCAAGAAGAATAGATTCGGACGACGAAGATGGAAACGAATGCAGTGATCCCCCTCTACACTCACGTGCTCGATGTCCTCATAGTTCCAGATGGCTGGACTGTCCAGATCGAATAAACGCTGCAGAGTTTCCTTAACATCCCGCGAAGTCATCACTCTTCCATGATGGAATCGCACGCTTTTACGAAGAAAGAATACCCATATCTTATAATCCTCACTGCTTTCCCATGTGTGAGCCAGTCCCGGAAGAAAAGTCTGGGTTGAGGCTTCATAGGTGACTAACGTGCTGCAGATTTGCCCTAGCAAATAAGCTTCAAAAGCCGTAATCACAAAAGCCGGGTCCAGCTTCTCCAAACGGCGCCCGCGCATCATACGCAGGACATCCTGCCTGGAGGCGGTTTCCGCTTCACTATGAAAGCCCATTTGTATATTCAGCGAGCTGAGCAGCCGTTCCTTTAGCGTTTCATTGGCTTCAGTGACACCGATCAATTCGATGGCTTCCTTAATCTTTCCTTTTCCCATCAACTCCTGAAAGTTATCCTCAATGGCCTCGTCAATTCCCCGCAAAAAAGTCAACTCCGAAGTATGGCCTCTCCCGCGTCCCGGCTTCCAATGAATAAATGCATTTTCTTCAAGCCTCCGCAAAATAAATTTCACATTACGGGGAGTACAGCACAGGGCGGCGGACAAGCTGTCTATCGTTACAGGAACAGGCTCATGGATCCGAAAAGGAATGTTAAACGTTCTTGCTAAATGTATAAAGTGTGCGGTGCTGGTATCCATTGTCGTTGCTCCTCATTAAAGGTGAAATACATCGAATAAATCTTACACTTTTATTTCCCCCTTTTATCATTACAATTATACACAAGTCGTTTTTTATTTCATAGCAGCATTCATAAGCAATCCCAAATTCATCAGTAAGATTAGGAGATCCTCAATCACATGAAACAGCATTTGCGGCACATCCATCCCTTGGCCTGGACCATTATTATCGGCACGATGTTCGGCCGCCTCGTGACCTCGATGAGTATTCCTTTCTTATCCATCTACTTAACCCAAGTTCTCGGTGCTTCGCACTCGCAGACGGGCATAACGGTGGCCGTCAGCTCATTGGCAGGTGTGTTGATCAGCTTCTATGGCGGATACATATCGGATATCTTTGGGCGTAAAATCGTCATGCTGGTCTCTGTATTCGGCTGGGCCTGTGTCTTCTTCGGCTTCGCATCAGCGCAGCATATCTGGGTTTTCTTCCTGGTGAATACGCTGAATGGCCTATGCCGTGCCGTATTCGAGCCAACGTCACGTGCACTACTCTCGGATATCACCCCTCCGGCTCATAAGCTGCTGGTCTTCAATCTGCGGTATGCAGCGGTTAATCTGGGTGTTGTATTCGGCCCGATTATCGGTTTGCAGCTGGGCTCCGCTAAGTCCACCTTCCCGTTTGTGATCGCTGGAGTCGTCTATATTGCTTACGGAATCGTGCTGTTCTTGCAATTCTCGGTCCATCGGTCCAGCCTGCCTGTCCGCTCAGAAGCACACGCTCCACAGCTGCGTGAAGCTCTGGCAGTCACCAGCAGGGACCGGGTATTTTTGCCAGTGCTGCTGGGGACCATCTTTTGTGTACTGGGTTATGGTCATTTCAGCTCTACGCTGGCCCAGTATCTGGCGGTCGATACGCATTTCTCGAACGGCAGTCAGGTCTTTTCCTACATGCTGTCACTTAACGCAATCACCGTATTGGTCGTTCAGTATCCGATTGTCCGCACAGCAAGCAAATTCCCGCCGCTTATTCCGTTAATTCTGGGGAATATTTGTGTGGCGCTGAGCCTGCTCCTGTTCGGGCTTGCCGGTGGAGTAGCGCTTTTAATGCTCAGTGTGGTATTGTTCACGATCGGTGAGGTTCTGCTCTTCACTATGATGGATATGCTGATCGACCGAATTGCCAAGCCTGAATGGAAAGGTACGTATTTCGGCACGATTGGCTTCAATAACCTGGGTAACGTAATGGCTCCTATTCTCGGTGGCCTGCTGTTGGATCAATTTGGCGCCACTAATGGCCCGGCTGTATTTGTTCCGCTTGCTTTAAGTACAGCACTGGGGCTTCCTTTCCTGATTACCGCACACAAAAGGCTGACTGCCAGAGAGCGCACAGAAGCAAAAATCAGCTCGCAAAGCGCTTGACTCCACAAAGGACCTCTCCTAAACAGCATGAAACAAGACCCGTGTAAGCCAAGGAGCTTAGCGGGTCTTGTTTATGAGGAAGAGGGTTGCAACAGGTTAACATAATATATAATATGTTTCCGGGACGGATCAACGTCGGTGATCTCGCTGAAGCAAGCTGTGCTTGCCGTGGAAACTGCTTTTGAGATTACACACAAATTGTCTTGAAGATTACAGAACAAATAAGGAAACCAGGCACCCCTACCCTTTTTCTGTGTTTTAGTATTGCTGGATCGTCTATTGTTGTGTTTAGGCGATGTACGGTGGGAGGTGTTGCTGGGTTTGCTTTGCTATTGTGAATTATTCATATGATGAAATAAGAGAATTGATTATCCAAAATCTTGATAATTCGGCTTGTCGATTACATTACCATTGAGTATAGTTTACGTATTTAATGTTATGTTAACTTTGTTGTTTTTTATCATCAAAAGTATCCACTTCACCCCTATTTCCAGCAAATCGCCCGACTTCACGGCCCCTTTTTGCTATAATAAGGTAAATAGTGATGGGGAGGGATCTAATTTGAAAGATGACGAAAAGGTAGATGCAACCTATGTGGAATTCACAGGCAAGCCAGTTCCTAATAGGACTGATCTTCCCCACTCCCGGTACAGAAAGAACCAGAAGATATTATCTGGCATACCGAAACGATGAGTGTAGACAGCTTTCATGAAGCACATGAATGGATAATGAGCGGACCCTACAACGAGATTGGATATCTCTACAATGGCTATATAACAACGAATTGGATGCTAGCCCATGTTCTTGTGTATGAATCGACTTGGCGGAATACAAATTCTGATCCTCAATTTCTGGTGTACACAAATTATGATTATACCCGTGAAGGCATACTGTACAAAGTTTGGGTTACCCCCGTATCAGCAGTCGGTGTACAAGAAGTAAGACCTGAAGAGTCCTAAAGAATTATAGATAAATCCTGATTAACGCAACCTGATTATAGTTAACATATTTATTATTATGTAATCTTACTGTGTAGGATTGGCTCCGATCAGCTTTGACTTGCATGAAAATAGGAAAAAGGCATACCGTTATAATACGTTACGCCCTCTCTTCATTCCATTCGTCAATCGATATTTGCAACCTTCCACTCCCCTTGCTTGGTGCGCAGCAATGAAATCGTATAGCTCTGGTCGGCCTGATAGCCTTCATCCGTCATAAACTGATAGCTTACATTGAAATTTGCCCGCTGCGTACCTTCTGCAGGGATACCCTCATAGGTCATCTCTGTAAAACGGTAAGATGTCGAGGTATTGATGAAGAAGCTGAGGTAGTCTCCGGTTTCCGGTGAGTACATAGTGCTCATAAACTTTTTTTTATCATGTGCAACTATGGCCTGGAGACAGATCATGACCTCATTCAGCATCTGTCTGTTCTCTTTGCCCACTCCAACATTAGGCTCCTGAATAAAAACTCCGGCAACCAGCGGTGTCCGTTTCTTCATGTATTGCACTTCTCTCAGGATATCTATGAACAGGGGTAGGAGCTCTTCCCGCTGCGCTGGTGTGGTTCGGATTTCAGCTTGATAGATTTCTTCTTTGGCTCGGATTCTGAATACATCCACCCTGCTGTTTCCATCGGGATAGCCGCCCTGGTATTCCTTATATTGAAGCAGAGCAGCAGCACCATCGGCTATTTCAGGTTTGTATGCACCTGCCAGAGCAGAATCATCTGTCTGAATTTTCCGAAAAGAGATCCAGTTCGACTTGTCGCTTGTCCCCCATGCAGTTCTGCCGTTCCTCTCAAAACGGATTAAGTTCTCCGGCATAAATACCGCCAGCGGCAAATTCCGGTCACTGGAATAATCGCCCTTCAGCTCCGTTCCTCCAGTCGTATAAGCCCTTCCGCTTCCGTCATATTCAGGCACTTCGTCTTTGATCAATGAGACTGATTTTGCCGCAGGCAAAGAAGTTGCCCCAGCAGTAGGCACAGTAGTTGCAGTTGCAGATGGAGCGGAGTTAACCTGTGTCGGATTAGCTTTTGACTCCTGAGTATGAGAATTTGAATTACTGCTACAGCCTGAACTTATCGTAGCCATAACAGATACGCAGCCTATCCAGAAGATTTTTTGGATGCTGGACATGAACAATCACCTCAATATCCAGACGCTGGAAATCTCTACATGTTGCACTGTATCGAACGATTTTGCTGCTTTATGCTCAATGAATGAGTTGTATATTCAATCCTGTTTTGGTTATTTTATTTATTCACTCTATTAATACTTAATGTGCTGAAATATTGACTGGGATTCCCCTGCCTGGAATTAAAACGTTCTTTGAATTCACCGCCTGTGTAGGAACCGATGACCCGGTGCCAGAAGTTGCGTGCGGGAGTATTGGCGCGAATCTGCGATACCTTCCAGTCACCAGGGAACATATCGAACAACCGGTGTGCTGCCCATGTGCCTACCCCGCTGCGGCGGTATTTTTGCATCACAAAAAACTCTGTCATGTAAAATTGCCCCTCCGAACTGCGAAGCAGCCTATCCACTAGGGCGAAGCCGGCAATCTTATCATTCACCGTAAATACATAGGCGAATTTATTGTTACCGCTATTCCAGTAAGCCTCCAGGCCGGGATATGGCGGGAACATGCCGTCACGGTCCACCTCAAGCTCCAGATAGCGGGTAAAGTCATATAGATAAAACTGCATCAGCCTGCTGATGGTTTGGCGTTGCTCTTTGGGAACCAGCTCGATTCCAAGTTCCATGGGGTCACCTCTGAGATTCACTTTTATTACACATTCTATAACTTTGTCCCTTCAGGAGCAAGGCAGGCCCCTCATAAGAGCTGTGAATTCCGGCCAAAAGCCACGAAACATGATAAAATAGGAGGAAATCAGAAAGACTAGTCCGCTGAATACCAGAACCCTTAAGGCAGGTGAACAAGTTTTGAGCATTCAAAAAAACACTGACCGCACACATCTCGACCAAAAAGTGCTTCACATGCCATGGTTTGTGCAGCAGTTCATTGACTACAAACGTCCAGATCTCTCACCCTCTACCCTGCTGGAGTATATCCGCGACTATGAATCGTTCTTCGGCTGGCTTCGTGGCGAGGGACTTACCCAGGCCGCCAGCCTGGCAGAGATTACTTTGCTGGATCTGGAGACGTTGCATATGGACAGTATCGTCGGTTACCGCCTGCATCTGACAACACGTGCAGATGGTACAAATTCCAAAGTTACCGTCTCGCGTAAGCTGTCTGCTCTTCGTTCACTATTCCATTATTTAAGCCAGATCGCTGAGGACGAGAACTTCTATCCTTTGCTCAAACGCAACGTGATGGCCAAGGTTGAGATCAAGCGTATTCACAAACCTAAGGATACCGCCGCCAAGCTTAAAGGCAAAATTCTGGAGGACGAAGAACTGCTGGAGTTCGTAGGGTATATTTATGAAGGGTATGGGCGCGATATTGAAGCAAATAAGCAAGCCTATTATTCGTTTCAACTCAACCGTGAACGCGATGCCTGTATCGCCAGCCTTATTCTCAACTCCGGCCTCCGTGTCTCAGAAGTGGTCAACCTTAATGTGGATGATCTGGATGTGAATAACAAGCTGCTGTACGTCTACCGTAAGGGCCACAATGATGAAACGTTCAAGACACCGGTCTACTTCCGGGAGCAAGCCAAAGATGATCTCTCCCTCTATCTAACACTGCGCCAGTCCCGTTACAAAACGCCCAAGAAAGAAAAGGCATTGTTCATTGCTCTGCCTAACGGAAGTCATGAAGGTAAACGGATGACCAAGCGTGCAATCCAGGAGATGATTATCAAATACGCCAAACGGTTCGGTAAGCCGTACTTGACTGTGCACAAGCTACGCCACTCATTTGCCACGGACTATTATTTGCAAAATGATATCTACAAAACGAAGGAACAGCTCGGACACGCCTCAACGGAAACAACGGAAGTCTATGCCCATCTTACAGACAAAACAATGTCTGAAGCAATTGAGCGGCGTCTGGAGAGCTGAATACCCATCCACGGAGGGAGTTTATTGTCTCAAATGTTTCAACATATGGATTTACAGTCCAACTGTGAAGAGTGCTTCGGCCTTTGCTGCGCCGCATTGCCCTTTGCTGTATCAACAGATTTTGCTATTAACAAAAATGCGGGCCAGCCTTGTCCCAATCTTCGGGATGACTTCCGCTGCGGGATTCATACCGGCCTGAGAGCCAAAGGATTTAAAGGATGTACGGTATACGAATGCTTCGGTGCAGGCCCCAAGGTTTCCCATTACACCTTTGCCGGCCGGGACTGGCGGGCGGCTCCGGAATCAGCGGCTCTAATGTTCGAGGTCTTCCCGGTAGTGCGTCATCTTCATGAGCTGATGTACTATCTGACCCAAGCACTTGAGTTACCGGCCGCGGAACCGATCCATAGCCAGCTCCATTCCGCACTTGAGCAGACTACGCGGATGACTCTACTGCCGGCCGAGAAGCTGCTGGAGGTGGATGTGCCTACTCACCGTGCAGAAATTAACGAGTTGCTGCTGCAGACAAGCGATCTGGCACGTGATGCCGCTAGGCGTCAACTGACCAATATCCCCAAACGACCAAAAAACTATGGCAGAGGTGCCGACCTGATCGGAGCAAAGCTCAAAAAATCCGATCTGCGCTGTGTTAGCTTGCGTGGAGCTTATCTGATTGCGGCAGACCTCAGCGGGGCTGACCTGAGGGGAGCCGATTTGATTGGCGTTGATTTCCGAGACGCGAATCTCTGCGGGGCCGATCTCACAAATACCCTCTTCCTGACCCAATCCCAGCTCAATGCTGCAAAGGGCGATGCATTAACCAAGCTTCCTGACGCACTCGCACGTCCTGAGCATTGGTCTTCATTGTAAACCTGCTGTCTACATCTCAACACTTTAATTCCAGCAGTCTGTAAGAGCAGAACAGCGGCCTTGTGCTCCTCCTAGTGGGGAGGCGGGCCGCTGTTCTTTATGACGGGGTTCTATAAGACGTAACTTGTTCGATTACTACTGCATTGTTGGATTTCTATTATGAATTTTTCATATGTTGAAATTTTGAAAATAAGATCGTTGATGCCATAGAAAGCTGGCTAATTCTGCTTTTTCGTTAATGTCAAATCGACGAATACCCGGATTCTGCAGCAGAGAAGGATGATCTTGAATCGAATTCCACATGGCCGCTGCAATAATATGGCTGGTCCCGCTAAGTATATTAAGGTCTTCTTCACTACGGATCAATACGATTTTGGGATATCGTTCCTGCTTAAATCCCTCTACTAGCACAAAATCATACTCCGCAAAGGATTCGATCAGTTCAGCCAGACTGCTTCCCCGTTCCTGAATGACTGATGTCCGTCCCCCGCTTGTGATGGCAACTGCCGAAGCCCCTGCCTGCCGCTGCTTCCAGGTATCCGTTCCCTCATGATCTATCTCAAATTCATGTCCGTCATGTTTAATTACCGCAACAGAACAGCCTCTCTGCCGCAAGAGCGGGATCAAGCCGCAGATAAGGGTCGTTTTACCACTATTTTTAAATCCGACAATCTGGCATACGGCAGGGCTGCTCCTTATATTCTTCAAGCACTTTTGCGATTGCTGTCTACGCCGCCTCATTTCAGCTGCCTCCCACCTTTTATGATCCAGCCATGCTCTCCAAGCCCCTAATTTCCCCGGGCAGCTTAAGCACTTTTACGGAATCACCTGCAGAAAGGCCCCGTTCTTCAGGCGGAACCACAATTAAACAGTCACTGTCCTTGATCGTCACCATGACCGATGATTCGTCTATGCTGACCGGATAGGCGTAAAGGCGGCCCTCATGGATCTCAAGCCTGGAGCGGACAAACCGGGTATAGTTGTTCACTTTAGAATATTCTGCTCCAAGCACTGCTGTCCATTCCGGCAGAAAGGGCTGGACGGCTCCCTGCATTTGTAGGATAACTGGCCGAGCGAATAAATGAAATCCAACAAAACAGGCTCCTGGATTACCTGATAGTGCCAGCAAGAGCGTACCTCCACGCACAGCAGCCGTTGTCACACTTCCGGGACGCATGGTTACCTTATTAAACAACATGTCACCGCTGTTCTCGCGGATCAAATCACCCATGATGTCATAATCCCCGACCGATACCCCTCCGGTGGTAATCACCAGATCGTAGCTCTCAAGTGCCATCTGCACCTTGCTTCGTGCCAGTTCAATATCATCCACTATTGCTCCAAGCATTACCGGATCACCGCCGCTCTCCCGGACCAGTGCCTCCAGCATTGGCGAATTGCTGTTGCGTATTTTACCTGGAACAAGCGGTTCATGCACTTCCAGCAGTTCGGTTCCAGTTGCACATATTCCCACCTTGGGTCTGCGGATTACCTTTACAAAGGGAATTCCGAAAGCCGCCAGAACCGCGATATCTCCCGCCTTAATCATGCTTCCTGCAGGAAGCACAAGCTCTCCTTCCCCCAGCTCAAAGCCACGCGGAGTGACATTCCGGCCCGCCTTGTGCAGCTTGCGGATGCCTACCTGGAGGAGACCGTCTACTTCCCTGCTCTCCGTAGCTTCAAGCATCACAACCGTATCCGCTCCCTGCGGTACCTGAGCTCCTGTCATTATGCGGGCAGCTGTCCCCCGCCGTATATCGACAGCTGGCACTGCTCCGCATGGAATGTTGTCCACAATGTCCAGCCAGATCAGATCCCCTTCATTCATCACCTCAGTATCAGCTGCAATAAGCGCATAGCCGTCCATACCAGAACGGTTAAAGGCCGGGAACGGATGCGGCGCATAGACAGGTTCAGCCAAATAACGTCCCGGACTTTGATATAAAGGCACTTCTTCTGTATCAAGCACCTTCGCATATTCAATGATCCTTGACTGGGCTTCCTTAACCTGGAGCGCCTTACGATGAAACTTAGAATGAGTTACTTCCTCTCTACTGTTCATATACACCCAACCTCTTCTGTCCTGAATTTTTATTGCCCGAACAAAGCCGCCACTATTCTAACCTATTTTAACATGACAACCGGTGATACGATATTTGTTCAACGGTCTTACCCCAAAAAACAGATGCCTCCACAAAAAATGGAGGCATCTTGTCATGATCCATATGATAAAAGCTGAAATTAGAAGAAACACTTGTTCGGGGCATCAGGCACGGATGACCTTTACATCTCCCGGGATCACCTTTTCACCCTCGTATAGCATAAACCGTCCATTCTGCCATTCAACGCGGAGAAGACGTGATTCATCGGACTGGTACTGCCAGACATGCTGTTGACCGCCGTTCATATAAGGAGTTTGACCAGTCACTGACGCATATCCCTCATATTCCTCTTCCAGATAATACGTATAATCGTCCAATTCCAAGGTTGCCGGGACCTCGGCAGGATCATCCAGACGCCCGTCAATCGGCTGATATAATGCGTACTGCAGCTGCTCCCGTTCTTCAATATGCAGGTAGGCAATACGGCTGCCGTCACGCAGGGTCAGAACCACAGCATTGCGGCCGCTGGTTTGCGTACGTCCAGTTACCTCATAGGTCACCAGCGATACCTCGCAAATATCTCCGGCAGACAGGTTCAACATGCTCTTGGGTACTGCCGGTGCCTCAGGTTTGGAGAAGATATTTCCAATACGTTTCCATATACTCAAATGAACCATTCCTTTTAAAGGTTTTGTACAACGCTTGATTTTGAATATCTAAGACCTCAGCCCTTGATAAAGGCCGCTATGATCAAAGCACCGGTCACATGCAGCGAGCCTGCCAATACACCGTAGCCTATTTTGCCCAGCATTGTACCATGATCCAGGTCGAGCTTCGCCCAGCGGAACAGAAGCAGTCTCACTAGTTTTTCCAAGAAGAATAACAGAACAAAGGATACTATAGAGACCACCAGTGCATCTCCCAAACTGTTCGTAGAGGCAATGGAGGACGATAGAATATAACCTTGTGCCAGCAGCTTAAGCACAAACCGCATGGTAACCGCCATATTTCCTGCCCGGATCTCTTCCAAATCGTTATAACGGGTAAAGAGCGAATCCACGTACATCAGCACACTCAACAGTACTGAGCCGCTCACCGTCCATACCACCATGGACACCAGAATGTGGAAATCCATTGTTTAGCCTCCGATGTTCAGTCTGCCTGCCCTCACGGGCAGCATAGAGAAGGCGAAGGAGAAACGTTCTTTCTGTCTCCCCTTCGCCTGTGGACACCAGCCTTATTTGCGGCTTATGCCAATATGTTATTGTTGTTTGTCGTACTGCTTCATCAGCGCAGCCAATTCATCTTCAACCGCCTGATCCTTGCCCAGCTTCTCGAATTCATCATCCAGCGATTTGTTGCCGGAGCTCATTTCGTTGCTGGCTTCTGCCTGGGCTTCCGCCTGCAGCATTTTGTCTTCCATGCGTTTCAGACCGGCTGAAGCGGAATCGGAGCTGAAGCCGCTCATGGCTTTATTAATTTCGGTTTGGGCCTTAGCTGCATTGTAGCGTGCAACCAATGTCTCGCGTTTGTTCTTCATCTGGGTAAGCTGTTTGCGCATTTCCTCCAGCTTGCCGCGCAGATTATCCGCAGAGGCCTTGTTCTGGTCAAAACTCGCCTTGTATTCCACAAGCTTAGCTTCTGCAGCCTTCTTCTCTTCCAGAGCGCGGCGTGCCAGGTCAGCATTGCCAGCTTGAGCAGCAGCATGAGCCTGCTGATTACGTTTGTTCACGAGTGCTTCCTGTTCTTCATAGAGCTGCTTGAATTTTTTCTCAATGGCGATTTGGGCCGCTACAGCTTTTTCTGCATCTTCCAAATCCTCCGTCATGTCACGAATGTATTGGTCCGTCATCTTGACCGGATCTTCCGCTTTGTCGATAATCGCATTCACATTGGACATTGTTAAATCACGCAATCTTTTAAATATAGACATGGTTCATTCCTCCAAAATAAAAGTGAGTTGCTCATTTGTTATCTTTTACGCAGGAAGTGCCATTATCGTTTCAAATTTTGCCCAAATAAATATTGATCGACTTTAAAGTTTACAATTTCCACAACCCTTGCAATGCCTTCCTGGGTCAAATGGTCGTAATGAATGCCCATAACTACGGTAACCGTCCGATGAAGTGCAGCAGCAACACGCATTGCAATCGACTCTGTGATCGTATGCTCCTTATGATGGGGTACTGCTGACGTTGTTACCTTGACGTCACCCGCATCCAAATAAGCGGTACTGGCTGCGCCGATGTGACGGGCGCCCCCGGTAATCAGTAGCAGCAAATCACGGCCGACCTCAGTGGCAGACAATTCAATATCGCCTGGGTCCAGCTCTGGAGAAGACATGAGTTTCTCCCCTTTTCCATTATATTAACCATTGCTCATAAAGATATCTCAGAGAAGTGTAGACCTGATTCTTCACACTGAAATCATCTAGATAATGCCACGGACTTCATCCAGTGACGAAATGCTCTCCTCTATCATAAACTGCTGCAATTCTTCAACAAGCGTACTGCCTGCACGCAAATTCATGAAGTTATACGTTCCAACCTGAATTACTGTTGCCCCGGCCATAATAAATTCGATAATGTCTGTAGCCGAAGTGATTCCGCCCATGCCGATTACCGGAATCGTTACCCGCTTCGCTACCTGGTGCACCATTCTCAGTGCCACCGGCTTGATCGCAGGCCCGGACAATCCGGCATATAAATTATTGAATACGCTACGGCGGCGGCGGACATCAATCTTCATCCCAGAGATCGTATTAATCAGTGAAATGGCATCTGCGCCTTCCTCCTGGCACATTTCAGCCATTCCCGCGATATCCTCAGCGTTCGGGGACAATTTCACGGCAAGCGGCAGCTTGGTTGCGGCTCTCACGGCACGGACTACCTCCTGTGCAGCAGGAGTTTTGACACCAAATGCGATCCCGCCTTCCTTAACGTTAGGGCAGGAAATATTCAGTTCAATCATATCCACTGCAGGTTTACCGGCAGCACTTCGCGCATCGGCGTCACGCTGAATCAACTCCGCACCCAGCACATAGTCATGCAGTGTGTTGCCTCCCAGGTTCACCAAACGGGCAGTATCCAGCGTTTCCCAATAAGGAAGTTCTTTGGCGAGAAATGCTTCAACACCCGGATTCTCAAGTCCGACACTGTTCAGCATGCCCGAAGCCGTTTCAAATACACGGACACCAGGATTACCGGCCTTGGCATGAAGTGTAAGACCTTTGCCGGAGATGCCCCCCAGCAGCGATACATCATAGAGCTTGCTATATTCACGGCCAAACCCGAAAGTTCCGGAAGCCATGATGATCGGATTCTTAAAGTGGACACCTGCTATATTGGCTGTCAGATTAATCATTGAAGATCACCTCATCCGCGAGGAATACCGGTCCGTCAGCACAAGCCTTGCGCTGACCGTCACGGCAGGAGACACTGCATACGAGACAGGCGCCAATTCCGCAAGCCATACGGTTCTCCAGAGATAAATACACGTTAGGTCTCTTGCCAGCCGTTTCTGCGGCTATGCCTTTCAACTGAGCAGCTTTGAGCATCGGATGAGGTCCGCAGACAAAAATATGATCATAGCTGGTAAAATCTACGCTATCAAGCACTAAACCCCCAACATTGACTGTCAGTTCGGCAGCCAGAGGACGAAATGCTTCTGTACGAAATGCTTCTCGGCTGAAGCCCAGATAAATATCACTGCCAGGAAGCTCTTGGGCACAATAATACAGAGGCGCGATCCCAATTCCACCGCCTACCAGAGCAACCTTTCCCTCAACCGCCGGAAATCCGGTGCCAAAAGGTCCTTCGAGCTCAACAGAATCTCCGGGTTCCAGCCCAGCCAGTATCTTCGTTCCCTCACCCACCACATGATACAAAAAATCCACACCATCTTCGTTTACTTGATGTATGCTAAGCGGTCTGGACAGCAACGGATAGGCTCCCCATGCCCGCAACATGTAGAATTGCCCCATCGTTCCCCCGTGATCCCCCTCAACCCGAAGGTGATACACTCCATCCGCCAGCCGTTCGTTACTAATCACCGTCGCCAAGTTATCAAGCTCCTTCAAATTTAATCTTAATAACCATGCCTTAGAAGGAACTTAAAATCTGTGATAAAGTTCACATTCATAAGTGTCTATTTCCGCTTCCAAACTCCGCGTTCGTATGGCTTAGGCACATTAGCCTTATCAACTCCGCCAAGGGCTTCCTCGGCGTGAAGCGCCCAATACGGGTCACTTAACATCCCCCTGCCTACAGCTACAAGCTCTACTTTTTCCTCAGTCACAATAGACTGCGCCTCTTCATAGGATTCAAGGCGTCCGACTGCAATTACAGGGATCTGTAGCCCGCTGCGGATGTACTCTGCCAGATCAACCTGGTAGGCCGGCCCCGCATTGGGTCCACCATTTGATCCAATCGGTCCTTCACCGCCTGAGGACACATGAAACATATCCACTCCAGCTGCCTTGTAGCGCCGGCAGAATTCAAGAGCGTAGGTTTCATCATAACCGCCTTCTACGTATTCCTTGGCGGAGACTCGCATAATCAGCGGCATTTCAGCGGGAAGCACCTCCCGCACTGCCCGGGTCACCTGTTCCCCGAATAGCATCGGGTCTGCACCGTATTCATCATCTCTGACATTGGTCAGCGGAGAGTGAAACTGGTGAATGAGATAACCGTGTGCACCGTGAAGCTCAACGGTATCAAATCCTGCATCCACAGCCCGCCGTGCACCTTCACGGTAGGCTGCAATCAGTTCAACGATTCCTTCTCTTGTGAGCGCCTGCGGTGTCTTGGAGTTGGCGTCGAAAGGGATGGCTGAAGGTGCAACGGGAGGATCGGCATCCAGCGCCTTTCGGCCAGCATGTCCTAACTGAACAGCTATTTTGGCGCCATGAACATGTACAGCTTCAGTCAGTCTCCGGTACGCTTCAATTTGTTCATCGCTCCAGATTCCTGTATCTTGATTTGAAATCCGTCCATCCGGATGGATACCTGTCATTTCCACAATTATGAACCCGGTACCGCCGATGGCGCGGCTGACGTAATGAACGAAATGCCAATCATTTGGAGTACCATCCTGCTTGACTACAGCGTATTGGCACATTGGGGGCATCACGATCCGATTTTTTAGGGACAAAGCCTTTAACTCATAAGGAGCAAATAAATCCGGCATTTCCATTCCTTCCTTTCCGTTGTTCACGTATTCAATTTCGGGTTATTCTCCAATTTAGTATACACGTATTTTCTGCGCCGATAAATCTTAATCAGAAGCACGATGATCCAGCATAATTCAGTCTGCGGAAGGGAATAACAAGACAAGCATAATCTTTTCCCGGAGATTCCAATCCCGATATTGTTTTTCTGTACAGGTTCCATTTATATAGTAAAAGTTTGGTTGCAGTATCATAAAAAGGAGGCGTACCTTGATGAAAAGCCTGCAGATAAGCCGATATCTGCTCATTTTAGCGATTGTCTGCTTCTGTCTGCTCAGCCCCGCATCCGCCGGAGAGCTTGCAGCAGCCCATCCTAAGTTTCCCGGTTTGTTCCCACAGCTGGATAGTGGTACAAGACCTGTAGCAGCTCCCATAGAAGATCAGGCGATCCCCGCAGGTTCTTCACGTTCAGCGTCCCAATCACAAAAACGGGCAGAAACCCTTACCCTCAGCCAATTGCTGCGCAAATATCCTGAAACGATCAAGACACAAGGACCGCGGCGCAAACATATTGCACTCACATTCGATGATGTGCCGGACCCCCGATTTACTCCACAAGTGCTTGATGTACTGCGCAGGCATCATGTTCACGCCACTTTCTTTGTCGTGGGCAGCCGGGCAGAGAAACACCCCGATCTTGTGGCCCGGATGATCAAGGAAGGCCATGCCATCGGCAATCATTCCTATAACCATCCGAAGTTTGGTGAAATCAGTGTAAATGCTTTTAGGACACAGATTATCCGTACGGAAAATATCATCAATACGATGGCCGGCTATAAGCCGCGGCTGATCCGTCCTCCCTATGGAGATATCAGTGAACAGCAGCTGAAATGGGCCAAAGTCCATGGATACAAGCTAGTGAACTGGAATGTAGACTCCCTGGACTGGAAAGGGCTGTCGAAATCACAGGTACGGAATAATATCATTACCCACGCAGGCAAGGGCTCCATCATCTTGCAGCATGGCGGCGGGGGCCGGGGCAGCAATTTACGGGGAACAATCCAGGCTCTCCCTGAAGTGATCAACATCATGCGTAAACGGGGTTATACCTTTGTCACCGTCCCGCAGATGCTCCAGGTCAGCAAAGAAAAGGAAGTAAGAAAATGAATATTAAATAGCACTGAACCTGAGATCCAAAAAAAAGGAAACGAGGACTGCCGGGCTTCGGCATGTTTCGTTTCCTTTTGAGTCTTGAGTCTATTCAATCACATACAGCTGCACATATTGGAAACCGAAATCTGAAACAAAGCTTTGACTGCCAGGGATAAAGATATCGATGCGGTTCCCTTTGATCGCACTTCCCATATCCGTTGCAGTGGCAAGAAATGCCTGCTTAGGCAACCCGGGATGGGAATACCCGGTTACCAGTACCTGGGTCCCAAGCGGGATCACACTAGGATCCACAGCAATGGTACCCAGTTTCAGCGGATTGCCAAAATAGTCAACTGCACCCCATTTGCCATTCTCGCTGGCTGCAGAGGAATAGGCTGTTGCTTTCACCTGAAGCACTTTGCCGTAGCTGTATTCTTTACCCCAGGCTTGAACTGTGTTGCTCTGCGGTTCTACACTTAAGAGTGACACTCCTGTTGATTCCTTAGCTGAGGGTTCAGCCGCCGCAACATTCTGTGTTTTGAGAATGCCAGGGATTGAGAGCCTAAGTCCAGGATAAATATTACTCGCTGGAATATCCGGATTGGCATCCATAATTTTATCCATGCTTATGCCATAATGATTGGATAGAGTATAATAGGTGGTAGTATCTCCTGCGATATGTATACTGTCTGCCTGGACGGGTGCGGCTTGTATCAGAGTGCTGATTCCTATGGCTGCAGCGAGTGCTGCAACGGCTCCAAATTTGATTTTCATGATTTCCTCCTTCATTAGTAGCGCAGTCAGACCCGGGGAAAATCCCTGTTCATGCTGCTTCAAAATAACTCCGGACGTATGTATGTTTCCTTATGCCCTGGTGTTTGTAAAACTAACAGTTATTAATATATCACAACTTTGTAACCTATGCCTAAGAAATTGTTACCATTTTGACAGAAATGGAGTTTTGAAGCGTTATCATTTGATTTAAAATTAACATATCTTTCAATAATGCAGCCGAAAATTCATTATTTCGTTGCATCTTCTGAACATTTTCGCGCAAATTTTACACAGATTTAACATTTCTCCCTTGAGCAAATAGTAGAATGATAGAAGACAAAGACATTGAAGCACTTGGAGGGTCTATGAACGTGAATGCAGAAGAGAAAAAGAACATCCATACCAGCCCAGCAACAGCATATCTGAACCGTGATCTAAGCTGGATTGAATTTAACCGGCGTGTCCTCCAGGAGGCACAGGATATGGATAACCCGCTTATGGAGAGGGCCAAGTTCCTGGCGATTGTCTCCAGTAACCTGGATGAATTCATCAGTGTCCGTGTAGCGGGGATTCAGGATCAGATCCGGGCAGGCTATACAAAAAAAGATTTTACCGGTTACACCCCCTCCGGCCTTTATAAGCGCTTAATCAAAAGGGTCACCAAAATTATTGCCGACCAATACAGAACATTCCGGGATATCTCCAGAAGTCTGCATAAAGAAGGTATCGTGTTTGTAAATTACGACGATCTTACGCAGGCGCAGGAGCTCTCGATTGAACAATATTACCGGGATATTATTTTCCCTGTACTGACTCCAATGGCCGTAGACCAGAGCCGGCCTTTCCCGCTCGTTCACAGCCAGTTTATCTATCTTGCGGTCGTGCTGACACGAAAGGGTAGTCTGGAAGAGGATCCTTATTTTGCAATTCTGCAGATCCCTTCCAATTTGCCCAGATGTATTCCACTTCCCCACCGTTCCAACAGCAAAAAACGTCAGTTTGTGTTTATTGAGGATGTAATCCGCCATCATATCCAGACTTTATTCAGCGGTTATGATCCAGTGGCCGTTAGTGAATTCCGCTTAACGCGCAATTCCGACCTTACTATTGATGAAGAAGGAGCGGAAGACCTGCTGGAAGAGATTGAAAAGGAGCTGCGCAAACGGCGGAGAGGTGTTCCCGCCCGTCTGGAAGTGCAAAAAGGGATTCATCCTTATGCCCTGGAACAGCTGCAGGCTGAATTCGAGCTTGAAGATTTCGTATTTGAGGTGGAGGGGCCGCTGGATCTCGGTTTCCTGCGCGGTTTTGCAAACAGTCTAAAGGGCTTCTCCTATCTCCATGATGCTCCTATCGAACCGCTCTATCCGGCTGAATTCGATGAGAACGAGGATTTCTTCGAGGTGCTTCGGGAACGTGATGTACTGGTATACCATCCCTATGAATCCTTTGATGCAATGACGGACTTCATCATTCAGGCTTCAGAGGACGAGCAGGTCATGGCCATCAAAATGACATTGTACCGCGTCAGCGGCAACTCCCCACTGATTACAGCACTGGCCAATGCCGCTGAATCGGGCAAGCAGGTCACTGTAGTCGTGGAGCTAAAGGCACGCTTCGATGAAGAGCGCAATATCGCCTGGGCGCGTAAGCTGGAGCAATCGGGCTGTCATGTAGTATACGGTCTGGTTGGCCTCAAGACTCATGCCAAGGTTACGCTGATTGTCCGCCAGGAAGGGCTTGAACTTCGCCGTTATGTACATGTCGGAACAGGCAACTACAATGACAGCACGGCCAAGGCTTATACTGACCTTAGCTTGTTCACCGCCAATAATGAGATCGGCCTGGATGCCTCCGAGCTGTTCAACCAGATGACAGGGTATTCCGCCAATTATGACTGGAACTCCTTCATCGTTGCACCAACCAATATGAGCCTTTCGCTTCAAAAGCTGATTCTGCGTGAAGCTGAGCATGCCGCCGCCGGGCGTCCATCCCGGATCATCGCCAAAATGAACTCCCTCTCCAACCAGGAGGTCATCGACAATCTGTACAGCGCAGCCCAGGCAGGAGTACCGATTGATCTGATTGTGCGCGGGGTGTGCTGCCTGCGTCCAGGGATTGAAGGACTTAGTGAACGCATCACTGTACGAAGCATTGTGGACCGTTTCCTGGAACATTCCCGGATCTATTATTTCGAGAACGGCGGCAACCCAGAGGTCTACTTGTCCAGTGCCGACTGGATGACTCGTAATCTTACCCGGCGTATTGAATTGATGTGTCCCGTGAAAGACAGCCAAATCCGTAAACAGATTGTCAAGATTCTTGATCTGACGCTTAAGGATAATGTAAAGTCCAGTTTCCTGCAGCCGAACGGATACTACGAGCGTGCAGACGACAAAAAGGCCCCTTTCCGGAGCCAGTTCGCCGCTATGGATGTTACCCGCTGGAAGGGAAGCCGAGCTTTACCTTGAGCCCCCAAACATTCCTGAACGTTTTGAGGGCATTCTCAATGTCCTCCAGACCGATCAGGAGCTCACCGGCACCCTGCAGCTCCAGATCAAGCGTATTGCCGTGGAGGCGGGCTTCTAGTCCGCTTACGATACCAATCTCGGTACTATCCAGCGCAATGCATAGCTGTACGAGTGTACCAAGCTTATGAATCCATTCTTCGTCGGAAGCCAGTAAAATGTCCTTGTAGGTCTGGGACAATTTCTGCTTCCGGCTTTTTGTGCTGTAGGAGGCAATCAAAGCTCCCAGAATCAGCTGACGGTGGGTTAGTCCGCGGATCGGAGAGTTCATCAGCCAGTACCGCGTATGCCGCTTGGATTGATAATGGTTAATATTGGAGCCGGTCCGATGCAGCATGATTGACACGTAGATCAGCATCCGTTGCTCATCCCGGTCCCCTTCTGCACCAAATGCATCAAAGAGGCTGAGTGCCAGCTTAAAGATATGATCCAGATGCCGCTTCGATGTACGGATATCAAACCGGATGATCGTATTGAGACTGAATTCCAGCGCACTCTCCCGCACAGGCTGCTCCGGTTCGAGCAGGTCATGCAGCATGCCTTCCCGCAGGCCCTCTCCACTGATTAATGCCTCGCTGGCGCCAATATACTTGTAAACCGTGTGGAAAATAATCAGCCCCGAGACGATAATATCCCCACGGCTCTTGGACAGCCCCTCCAAATCTTTGCGCTTCTCATACGGAATAGTAGGCAGTGTCTCCATAAAGTGATCTATGGTCTCACTGGATAAGGTATAGCCGTGTGAATTCGGAAGGGAATAATCCCGCATCTTCTGGTCCAGCTTCCCCAGAGAGCGCAAAGTTCCACCAAGCCCGTAAAGCGGGAGTCCTGCCCCGCTGTTCAGCCAGTCATGCTCTACTAGTCTCCCTATCACATAGGCCTGAAGTTTACGTACTTGGTCTCCGTTCCAATTGCCACCATGGCTGAACATCAGATTTGTATTGACCGCACCGAACGGAAAAGAAATACTTTGCTGGTAGCGTCGTCCCCGAAATAAGGTGATTTCCGTGCTTCCGCCACCGATATCAATTACAAAGCCATCCTGAACATCAAAGGCATTAATAACGCCCAAGAATCCAAAGTAAGCCTCCTGGTGTCCGCTGATGACTTCAATATGAATCTCTGATGCCTCTGAAAGGTAGGTGATAATCTCCTCGGAATTTGCCGCATTGCGGATAGCCGCAGTGGCGCCGGCGCGAATTTTATCAACCTCAAAGGCGCTGCAAATCTCCTTGAACTGGTGCAGAACAGGAACAATGGTATTCATGTCCTTCCGCTCCAGCCTGCCGTCTTTTGTGATCTTTTCACTCAGACGAGCGGAGTATTTGCACTCCTTGATGATTTTGTAGCCTCCTTCTAGCGTAGTATCATATATTACAAGTCGAATAGAGTTGGAACCAATATCAATAATGCCAATCCGGCATAGATCATCTCTCATCTGTATGTACTCCTTTTCAAGTTGATTGGACATTTATGTATACTATATCACCCATTCCGCTGCGAACCAAAAACAAACGGCCGCCGGAGAAAGGTTCCGGGGCCGTTTGGAGCTAATCTATAGAACTTTACTTAAGAAATCCTTCGTCCGGTCATGCTTTGGATTGCCGAAAACCTGCGACGGTTCGCCTTCTTCCACAATCACGCCGCCGTCCATGAACAAGATGCGGTCGCCTACTTCACGGGCAAAGCCCATTTCATGGGTAACGATTACCATCGTCATGCCATCTTCAGCCAGTTTCTTCATGACCTCCAGCACTTCACCGACCATTTCAGGATCAAGCGCCGAGGTAGGCTCATCGAACAGCATTACATGCGGCTGCATGGCGAGAGCCCGCGCGATAGCAATCCGCTGCTTTTGTCCACCGGAAAGCTGAGACGGATAAGCATCCCGTTTATCTGCAAGACCAACAGTGCGCAGCAGTTCAGTAGCGATTTTTTCTGCTTCTGATGCGGGCTGCTTTCTCACTTTCAATGGAGCCAGCATAATATTCTGCAGTACAGTTTTGTGTGGAAACAGGTTGAACTGCTGGAAAACCATACCCATTTTTTCCCGCGTCACGTTGATGTCATGCTTCTTGTCTGTAATTGATTCACCTTCAAAAGTGATTTCTCCGCCTGTAGGCTGCTCCAGCAGATTCAGACAACGCAAAAAGGTACTTTTGCCCGATCCGCTGGGGCCGATAACGACGACCACCTCTCCTTTTTGGATCTGCAGGTCAATGCCCTTCAGGATTTCCAGCTTACCGAAGCTTTTTTGCAGGTTCTTAACGGTGATCACCTGTTCTTAGCCTCCTTTCCAATAAACCAAGGATCTTAGACAATGTAAATGTCAGAATAAAGTACATTACAGCAATTACGAGCAAGGGATTCAGCCCTTCGTAGCTTATAGATGTAACGGATCTCGCTTCGAACAGCAGATCGGCTACCCCAATCATTGAAACGATGGAAGATTCTTTAATGATGGTGATGAACTCATTACCGATAGCAGGCAGTACATTCTTGATGGCCTGGGGCAAGACTATATAACGCATCGTCATCCCTTGCCGCATACCAAGCGAGCGTGCTGCTTCTACTTGTCCGCGGTCCACACCTTGTATCCCGGCACGGAAAATCTCAGCGAGATACGCGGAGCTGTTAATAGTCAGTGTGATTGCCCCGGATTGAATCGGCGAAAACTCTATGCCAAATTCAGGAAGGCCGTAATGGATTAAAAACAGCTGGACCAGCATTGGTGTTCCACGCAAGAATTCCACCCAGGCTGTCGCAATGAAACGCAGTATCCACCACTTGGACATACGAAGCAAGGAAACTACAATGCCGAGCACAAATCCGAAGAATACCCCCAGCACAGCCAACAACAGCGTGTACTTCAAACCGGAAAGGAAAAAATTGCGGTACTCATAAGCAATATCGAATACATTCATTTTTGGCATAACCTCCTGTCTGCAAAAAAATAGAAAACAGCGGATCACCGCCATTTTCATATCCACTCTTATTATTAAACCTTCCCCCGCAACATTCTGCAGGGGCAGTTAAAAGTAACCCTCCTAAAAGCAAGCCAGAAACATTACTTCTCGGCAAGCTCGCTGGCAGCAGCAACATACTCGTCAATCTTGCCTTCGGCTTTCAGGCGGGTCAGTGTCGCGTTAATTTGTTTCAGCAGTTCATCGTTGCCTTTTTTCACGCCAATTACATAACCGTCATCTGCAACCTCAGGTTTGGCATCTGTAATCGCCAGTCCTTTGACGTTCTTCACGAAAGCTTTGGCAACAGGTCCTTCCATAATAGAAGCATCTACACGGTTGGATTGCAGCTGCAGCACGATTTCGGAAATTTTCCCCAAGGAAGTCAACTGAGCACCTTCAATGCCTTTGGCGATGTCTTCCTGGATGGATCCGGTCTGCACACCCAGCTTGATACCTTTCAGGGAATCCATGGTTGCAAACTTGTCTTTGTCGGCTTCCCGCACAACAACAGCCTGCTCTGCTTTATAATAAATATCAGACAGTCCTACCGCCTTCTCACGCTCTGGAGTTGGACTTAGTCCGGAAATCACCATATCCACTCTGCCGCTGGACAGCTCATTGAGCAGGGAATCGAAGTTAAGGTCCTTGATGACGAGTTCAGCGCCCATATCCGCCGCAATATCTTTGGCAATGTCGATATCAAAACCCACAATGGTATCTTTGCCATCCACTACTTTATGGAACTCATAGGGAGGAAAATCCGCACTGGTTCCCAAAGTAAGTGTCTTGGCAGCAGCTTTGGTACCTGTATTCGCACTGGTGTCCGTAGCTGCACTATTGTTTTTGTTATTGTTGCCGCAGCCGGTCATCAGACCTGCTACCAGCACCATTCCTAGTGAAAGTTTACCCCATTTGTTCATTCTGTGTATCTCCCCTGTTCTCTTTAAGTTCTTAAGTTCTCTAAGTTGTCCCATTGACCGATTTATTATAAATCACTACGCATGAATATGCAAAGACAAATTTGTGACAAAGCTTGCTAAATGCAGAAGGAAAATCAGGAGCACTGCTCAGTCCCCCAACCATTTTGCACATGCTGTTAAAAGAAGTATATACTATATACTATGTACTATCTCCAATTACTCCCGGAATAACCGTGTTGGTTCATACAGTCTCTGCCGGTGGTATTAACTTCTGAACTCACAAAACATAAATTTATGTTTACGAAGCGAGTTTTATGCACAAAACTTTTAGGAGGTGCAATCATGCTAGTTGAGGCTATGTACCATGTTCCCCGCGACAAGTGGGCTTATGCCTACGATGCAAAGACTATACATCTGCGTGTTCGCACCAAACGGGATGATGTGGACTGTGTAGTAGCACTTACCGGGGACAAATACAATTGGAAAGATACTTCTTACGATATTATGATGGAAAAAGCGGCCTCGGACGACATGTTCGATTATTGGGAAGCCGCGGTCCGGCCTAAATATAAACGCCTTAGCTACACCTTTCGTGTGAGCAAAGGCAATGAAACAGTATATCTGCTCGACAATGGGATCCGTTCGGAATGCCCGCAAGCACCCAACCATTTCTATGAGTTTCCCTACATCCACCAAATCGATCTGTTTCAGGTTCCAAAATGGGCCAAGGATGCGGTGTTCTACCAGATTATGACGGAACGGTTCGCCAACGGTGATCCTTCGAATGATCCGGAGGGAACGGAGGAATGGGGCGGCAAGCCGAAGCTGGACAACTTTTTTGGAGGAGATCTGCAAGGAGTGCTGGACCATCTGGACGATCTGCAGGAGCTCGGGATCAATGCGGTCTACTTCACTCCCCTTTTCGTGTCACCCTCCAACCACAAATACGATATTGTCGATTATAAGAAGGTCGACCCCCATTTCGGGGATAATGAGTTGTTCAAAACCGTTGTCGAAGAATGTCACAACAAAGGCATTCGCGTCATGCTGGACGCCGTGTTCAACCACTGCAGTGACAAGTTCCCGCCGTTTCAGGATGTTCTGGAGAAAGGCGAGTATTCGGTATACAAAGACTGGTTCCATCTGAACTCCTTCCCGGCCGAAATTGTCGACGGTATTCCTACGTATGACACTTTCGGTTTTTTTGGCAACATGCCGAAGTTCAATACAGCCAATCACGAGGTGAGGTCCTACCTGCTGGAAGTTGCTGAATACTGGATCAAGGAAATTAAGGTGGACGGCTGGCGGCTGGACGTTGCCAATGAAGTCGACCATCATTTCTGGCGGGACTTTCGCAAAGTAGTCAAAGCTGCCAATCCGGAAGCCTATATCGTTGGCGAAGTATGGAGTGACTCGTTGACCTGGCTGCTGGGGGACCAGTTCGATTCTGTCATGAATTATCCTTTTTCGGGTACGGTACTGGAGTTCTTCAACGGAGGGATGGACGGTATTACTTTCGGTCACCGGATTGGAGGCCTCCTGATGCGTTATCCGCAACAGACCAATGAAGTGGTCTTCAATTTGCTTGGCAGCCATGATACCCCCCGGCTCTTGACCGTATTAAACGAAGACAAGCGGAGACTGAAGCTGGCCGTTGTTTTTCTTTTTACTTTTATGGGTACGCCCTGCATCTATTATGGCGACGAAATCGGCCTTACCGGCAACGAGGACCCGGACTGCCGCAAATGCATGGAATGGGATGAAGCGAAGCAGGATCGGGAGTTGTATGATTTTTACCGGATGATGATTGCGTTGCGAAAGGAAAACAAGGCGCTGCGGGAAGGCCGCTTCCGCATTCTGCAGGCGTGTGAGAATGACCCGTGCATCGTATACGAGCGCTCGGATGACGTGATTCATTTTACGGTATGGATGAACAATTCTCCGGAACCCCGTATCCTTAGCCATCCCATGGAAACCGACGATTGGCAGGATGCGCTTACCGGAGCGTCTGTCGCCCCGGAAGACGGCCTGATGCATATCTCGCTCGACCCTTACGGGTACCGGATTCTCAGCCGGGACTTGGGCTAAATGTTCTGAATGGTCGCAGCACTGCCTTATGGCATCAGATAAACAAAGGACGTTCTGCAAAGATCAATATGATCTGCAAAACGTCCTTTTTATATACTTAAGCTTCTCTTCTACTCCAAAATACGGTTATAAATGTCAATGTACTGCTGCGCCGATACGTTCCAGCTGTAATCACCGGCAAACGCATTTTTGGTTACTTTTTTCCAGTGTTCCGGCTTCTGATAGAACGACACCGCCCGGCGGATGGTGTACATCATATCATGGGCGTTGTAATCCTTGAAGGTGAACCCGTTCCCCTCTCCGGTTTCCTCATTATAGGCATGTACGGTATCGTTCAACCCGCCTGTCTCGCGGACTACCGGAATACTTCCGTAGCGCAGGGCCAGCAGCTGGCCGATTCCGCAGGGCTCGAATTTGGACGGCATGAGGAACAGGTCGCTTGCCGCATAAATTTTGCGGGACAGTGCATCGTTGAACAGGATTTGGGACGACAGCTTGGACGGATAACGCCACTGCGCCTCACGGAACCACCGTTCGTAGACTTCATCACCGGTGCCCAGCAGCACAAACTGGATATCATCATAATAGAGCAGCTCATCCAGCACACGCGTTAGGAGATCCAGACCTTTGGAGTCGACCAGGCGGGTGACCATCGCTAACATCGGGATATAAGGTGCGACCGGAAGTCCCAGCTCCTGCTGTAAGGCGAGTTTATTTTCGGCTTTTTTGGCCAAATTGGAACGGTATCGGGTGTAAATTTGCGGATCGCTGGCCGGATTATAGATCTTAGTATCGATCCCGTTGACGATCCCGCTCAGGCTGTCTGCCCGTGAGTTGAGCAGTCCATCCAGCCCATATCCATAATACGCCGTGCGGATTTCTTCAGAATATGTCGGACTAACTGTCGTGATATGATCGCTGTAGACAATGCCCGCTTTCATGTAATTCACATTCCCGTAATACTCTACACCGAGGAAGTAGCTGTCATCCAGACCCAGTAGTTCACCAAGCACCTCGTAAGGAAATACCCCCTGATACAGAAGATTATGAATGGTAAACACGGTACGGATTTCCTTGTAGAATGGATTGTGGCGGTAATGCCCCTGAAGAAGCATCGGAATCACCGCCGCATGCCAGTCATGACAGTGCAGCACATCCGGCTGAAAATCAATAATCTCCAGGCACTCCAGAACCGCACGGTTGTAGAAGGCAAAACGCTCGCCATCATCCATATAGCCGTAAATTCCGTCCCGTCCAAAATAATATTCGTTATCAACAAAGTATATCGGAATGCCGTCATATACCAACCGTTCAATGCCGCAATACTGATTGCGCCAGCCGATCGGTACACTCAGAACAGCAACATGTTCCATTTGGGAAACAAATTTCTCTGGAATCCCCCGGTACTTAGGCAAAATCACCCGGACATCCACACCTGCGCCTTTCAGCGCTTTGGGCAACGCTCCAATGACATCGGCCAGCCCTCCCGTTTTGACAAACGGATGGGCTTCAGCTGCAGCGAATAAAACCTTCATATCTCGATATCCCCCTTAATTGTATGGACTGCGGTCCCTTTTTTATTTTACTGCCTTTCGGCCTGATTTCTTCAACACCAGGAAGCTTAGTGGGGGAATGGTTAGTTCAATGCTGTTGACCTGATTGTGCCATTCATATTTGGTGCTCTTCATCGGATCATTGTGCATACCCGACCCACCGAATTCTATATTCTCCGAGCTAAACAGCTCCTCATAGGTCCCCGGGCGGGGAACTCCAATCCGGTACAATTGCCGTTCCACCGGTTGGAAATTGATGATGATCAGCAAGGTATCGACCGGTTTTTTGCCACGCCGGATATAAGAGACAATACTCTGGCCGCTGTCGTCGGCATCAATCCACTGGTACCCTTCCATATCATGATCAAGCTCCCACAATGCTCTTTCGTTCACATAGAGCTTATTCAGCGCAGCCGTGAAGGCCAGCATGCGGCGGTGGCTCTCATAATCCAGCAGCAGCCAGTCGAGCTGGTCCTGGTCCTTCCATTCGATATACTGACCGAATTCCCCTCCCATGAACAGCAGTTTTTTGCCGGGATGGCTGATATGGTAACCCAGCAGCAAGCGAAGGCCTGCAAATTTCTGCTCGTAGCTGCCTGGCATTTTGTCGAGGAGTGACTTCTTGCCGTGCACCACCTCGTCATGGGATAACGGAAGCGTATAATTCTCGGCATAGGCATAACAGATGGGAAAGGTCAACAAATGATGATGATACGGTCTCTCCCCGAAATCATGTTCTATGTAACCCAGTGTGTCATTCATCCAGCCCATGTTCCACTTGTAGTTAAATCCCAGTCCTCCCTCATGCACCGGAGCTGTAACGCCCGGCCAGGCACTTGACTCCTCCGCCATCATCAAAGCCTTCGGATAATAGTGGTAGATCGTCTTATTGAGTTGCTGAATAAACCGGATGGCATCCAAATTTTCCAAACCGCCATTTACATTTCTGCGATATTCATGATTCTTTTTTTCGAAATCCAGTCTGAGCATACTGGTGACTGCATCTACACGCATTCCGTCAATATGATACATCTCGAACCAGAACAGCGCATTCGATATCAAAAAGGATGAAATTTCCGGTTTGCTGAAATCAAAGGAAAGTGTCCCCCACCCCGGTTTCTCGGCCAGCATTGGATCAGCATATTCATACAGCGGCGACCCGTCGAACAATCGAAGTCCATGGGCATCTTTGGCAAAATGAGCCGGAACCCAGTCGAGGAGCACGCCGATGCCTGCCTGATGCAGCTTGTCGATCAGAAACATCAGATCCTGCGGTTCCCCAAAGCGGCTTGTCGCAGCAAAATACCCGGTGCCCTGATATCCCCAGGACAAATCATATGGATGTTCAGCGAGAGGCATGAATTCGACATGGGTGTAGCTCATTTCCAGCAGATAGGGAATCAGAAGCTTACTCATCTCACGATAAGTGTATAGTTCACCATCTTCTTTTTGGCGCCAGGTTCCAAAATGCATTTCGTAAATATTCAGCGGTGCCTGATAAGGTGCCTTGCTCCGCCGCCGCCAGGCAGCGTCCCCCCAGGTGTAGCCATCCAGTTCAGCAACAATAGAAGCAGTGGCCGGACGCACCTCCGCTTGGAAGGCATAAGGGTCTGCTTTGAGGAAGCTTGACCCGTCTGCAGCCACAATCCTGTATTTGTAAAAAGTTCCCGCTTTCATCTCCGGAAAAAAACGACTCCAAATTCCTGAATCGGGTATCTTATATAACGAGTCCACGTCTTCAGTTCCATCCCAGCCGTTATGATTACCAGCCAATCCTACATATGTCGCATGAGGAGCCCACACGGTAAAGCGTACGCCAGGTATTCCTTCTTCAGCGGCAATGTGCGCGCCCAGCATCGTATAGCTGCGATAATTCGTGCCCTCATGGAACAAATAAATATCATCGTTTGACGGGAGGTTAACAGTTGCTGATATATCGGCCAAATCATCACCACCTTCTAATATAGGATGCACCTTTAACATTACCCGAATGTGCCTGATTTGAAAATGATTTCGGGCAGAAAATCGGGGGTTCAAGAATTAAGAAAATTATTCATGTAATTTTTGCAGAGATAAGGCAATATATTTCACCTATGCGTTTCAAGTGCTTGCTGAGCGTGTATATTACAAGCATTGACAAAAAAATGGGAGGGATAACAAATGAGTAAAAAAGAATGTATCGCCATGCTTCTGGCAGGCGGGGAAGGCCGCAGATTGGCTCCCTTGACCTCCACCATGGCTAAGCCCGCAGTCCCTTTCGGAGGACAATATAGAATCATTGACTTTCCCCTCAGTAACTGTGTGAATTCCAATATTGATACTGTAGGGGTACTGACACAATATGAAGCTAATTCCTTGCACAACCATATTGGAGCGGGTGAGCCATGGGGGCTCCATACCCAGTCGAACAAAGGTGTGAAGCTGCTTCCTTCCGGCGTTGAAGGCAGAGACAGCTACACAGGAACAGCCGATGCTATTTATAAAAACATTGAATTTATTGACAGCCACAGCCCTGAGCATGTCCTAATTCTGTCGGCGGATCACATTTACCATATGAATTACAAGAAAATGCTCAATTATCATGTGGGCAAATCGGCAAAAGCCACCATTTCAGTCATGGAGGTGCCTTGGGATGAGGCCAGCCGGTTCGGTGTGATGAATGTGAATGAGGAGCTTAAGATTTCCGAATTCGCAGAGAAACCCAAGGTTCCAAAGAGCAATCTTGCTTCGATGGGAATATACTTATTCGATTGGAAATACCTCAAAGAGCATTTGCTGCGGGATGCAGCTAACCCTGCCTCCAGCCATGATTTCGGCAAGGATGTGATTCCAGCCATGCTGGATGGCCATGATGAATTGTTCGCATACCGTTTCAAAGGCTATTGGAGAGATGTTGGTACCGTCGACAGCTTGTGGGAAGCTCATATGGACCTGTTGCACGAAGACAAAGGCTTCAAGCTTGATAACTCCCGTTGGCCCATGTACAGCAGAGCCCGCAGGATAAAACCAGCTCCACATAAACCACGCCTTCAGATGCCTACCACTGACAGCCTGGTGAACGAAACCTGCCTGCTGGAGGGCAGTCTGAATCGTTCGGTTGTTTTTGGAGGAGTTGAAATCGGCAAGCTGAGCCTGGTTAAACAGAGCGTCATTATGCCTGGGGTAAAAATTGGCCGTGGGGTATTGATTGAGAACGCCATTATAGGCGAAGGTGCAGTCATTAAAGATGGTGCCGTGATCAAAGGCAGTGCAGAGAACATTGTAGTCGTTGGGCCACATGAGATCGTAGCTGCCAAACCGGTGATTAAGACCCAGCCTTCCCGTCTTTTGCAGGAAGTATACGAAAAAACAGGCCGTCTGCGTGCAGAAGGACTTCCTTCTTAACAACTATATATGTTCAAAAAAGGATGAGGAAGCTGTCAACGACAGCTTCCTCATCCTTTTTATCATCTCAATATTCATGTTATAGCAGTTTGTCTTCCTGCGAAGCAGTGACAGTCTGCTCTTCCGTCATAGGCAGGATCACTGTTACCTGCGTCCCCTTGCCAAGCTCACTGTCCATTTCAAGCTTGCCGCCATGAAGCTCCACGATTTGCTGAGAAATCGCGAGGCCTAGACCCGTGCCGCCATTCAGCGCATCCACCTGGAAGAACCGGTCGCGTACTCTGCCAAGATGCACCTCACTGATACCTATCCCGCTGTCACGAACAACGACTGCCAGTTCACTGCCGCTCAGACAGTGTGCGGACAAAACAATGCTTGAATCTTCGGGGGAAAATTTCACAGCGTTATCTACCAGGTTAAGGAATACCTGCTTCAACCGGTTAGCGTCAGCCTTGATATAGAACGTCTCGTCGCATTCCAAAAGCAGATGAATCCGTTTCTTTTCTGCTTTGGCCCAAATGTTCAGAATCGTCTCCTGAAGCAGCACTTTGATATCTACACGGCCCATTGACAACTTCATCTCGTTCTGCTGTAGCTTGGAGAAATCGAGAATCTCTTCCACAAGCCCAATCAGCCGGTCGCTTTCTTTGGAGATAATGCCCATGCCCAGCTTGGTTTCCTCGGGATCATACCCGCCTGAAATAAGCGTTTCGCTCCAGCCCTTAATGCTAGTAAGCGGGGTCCGCAGCTCATGCGAGATGGAGGAAATGAAATCATCCTTAATCTGATTACTGCGGATAATTTCATCTGCCATGTAATTCAGGGTAGAGGCCAAATCCCCAATTTCGTGTTTGTAATCGCCTTTGATCCGCGTTGTGAACTTGCCTTTGGCCATCTGGGCTGAGACCGCCGTAATATTCTTCAGCGGCTTCACAATGGAATTTGCCAGACCGAAACTGAACAATACCACAATCGACATCACCGCCACACCAATTCCGATCGATACCAGTGTCAGGTTCAACAGGTCACTGTCGATTCTCTCCATGGAGGTAATGTAACGGATCACATAAGTTTCTCGCCCGTTGATATGCACCATCTTGGACACCGCCATTACACTCTCATTCGTTCCGGGCTGGCGTCCCACCCAGCGGCCGAAGCTTCCCCCCACCGCCTCTGGTACATCACTTGTTGTAATCGTGCGGTCGGGCTGAAATCCAGTGGAGCTGATGAGCATATTGCCATCCAGTGTCAGCACCTGCAGCTCGGTATAGTCCATTTGAAAGAAATCCAGCAGCTTTTGCAGCTGATTGGGCGAGTGATCCCCGGAAATCTCATATTTCTGGAAATCCTCCGCCATTCCGATATGCAAGGTGATTTTACTGTATACACTGTCATAGTAATACGTCCGGATCGCCAGCAGGAATATAACCTCAACGAGGAGAAGCGCCACAAAGACGACAAAAATATAGTGCAATACAATCTGTCTGCGCATCCCCTTCTTGATCATTGTGCTTGGCCTTTCCACTTATAGCCATGACCCCACACGGTCTGAAGATATTCCGGCTCCGAGGGATTATTCTCGATCTTCTGACGCAGCCGGCGGATGTTCACATCCACAATCTTGGGATCCCCCATATATTCCTTGCCCCAGACATGATCAAGCAGTGAATCCCGGCTAAGCGGGGTATTCTCCATCTCCAGAAAATACTGCACCAGTGAAAATTCGGTCGGTGTCAGCTCAATGGCCTCTCCGCTGCGCTTGAACTGCTTGGAAATCAAATCAAGTGTAAAGGGTCCGGAATGAAAAGATACCTTGGCGGACTGCTCACGGTGAACATTGACCCGGCGCAGCAGTGACTGGATGCGTGCGATCAGCTCAGTAGGACTGAACGGTTTGCTGACATGGTCATCTGCTCCTACCGAAAGGGCATATACTTTATCCTGTTCCTGTACTTTGGCCGTCAGAAAAATGATCCCCAGACGCTCATTGGTCTCCCTGATCCGTCTGCATACCTCAAAACCGTCGATGCCTGGCACCATGACATCCAGAAGTGCAATGTCAATATCCGGCACCGTTGTCAGCTTGTGAAGGGCTTCATTACCGTCTGCTGCCTCCAGTACTTCAAAACCGTTCCGTTTCAGATTAATCACGATAAAACTCCGGATGGATTCTTCATCCTCCAGGATTAATACCTTACTCATCGATTCCCTTCCTTTCAATAGGCGAGGTGATTTTATTGCTTTCTCCTCCGCTTTTGCTCTCATCCAATTCTCCACGGTAGCCGATTATTTTGTCCATATCGCTTCCTAACAGCTCCCAGCCTTCATTTTTCTCCCGCTCCCATTCAACAGGAGTAAAAAAAGAAACCTCAGCGACCGTTTTTCCGGTGTCCAGCATAATAAATCTTAGATATTTATCCTGAACGGACTTGGTGTCAACCGTCACCTTCTCGAACCACTTCGGTAAAATGTTAATCGTGAATCGGTCAGACGGGTCCTGGTACAGCTGATCGGAGAACGTAAGACCGTTCTTCCCATCCCATTTGTAATAGGAATTAAAATAAGGGATCGTCTGCGGATCGAAATATTCCCAGCCCTTTGGCGGCTCGAGCAGGCCGATCTCCAAAATACCGTCACCGTCGATGTCTTCACTGACAATCTTTCGTTCTTTAAACGTCCGCGCGTCTCCCGGAACAACCACCCGCAGCTTGTTGTTATCCATCACAACCATGGTTGTGTATGCCGAATGGGAATCCACCGCAGCATCCAGGATAATACCTTCTTTGTTCTCTGCTACTTTTCCTGAGACAATATTGTAATAATTACTGAAATACGGGTCCAGATCATCCAGTTCATCCAGAACCTTGAACCCGTCACTGTACTGATAGGTTGTAATTGTGGCAAATTCATTACGCTTGAAATTCACAACCGTGATGTCTTCAATGCCATCCTCGTTCAGGTCATCCAGCAAATATTTGGTGTAGGGCTGGGTCAGCACTTCCTCCAGGACTCCGCCCGTATAGCGGTACACTACCATGCCTTTTTCTTCACCGCGTGAGTATCCTGCAATGATATCCAGTTTGCCGTCGCCGGTCACATCCTGGATATCAACAGAATCGAGCTCCATCCCGTTGCCGTCAAATACAAGCTTCTTCACCCAGCCTTCATCCTGCTTCTCCAAAATCATCCCGTGAATCTGTACCGTTTCGTTCTTGGTAAGATAGAACACCAGCGTCTCCATGACGCCGTCCTTATCCAGATCCTCCGTGAAAATAGAACTGTCATCGTCATTCGCCGGACGAATCAGTGTGGAGCCGGCGGGCTTCAGTGAATTGATCGCTGTCATCAGTGATGCCTTGTCAGCCGACAGCTGGGGTGCCTTCATCCGCGAAACAGGGTCACTGATAAAGGTGCAGCCTGACAGCACAGACAGTGACAGTGATAACGCCGCCAGACGCTTTATAACATGTCTACTCAACTTCATCACTCTTTCCCGGTTACGTGGTTCGATCTGCTATAAATGGGCACGCTCCTGAGAGGTTAGGCGGCGGCCTCTGACATCATGTTTGATTCTTCCGTCTTCCAGCACCCAAAGGCGTGTAGCATATCGCTCTGCCAGCTCAATCGGGATCACGGTAATCACGGTAAGCCCTGTCTCCTTGCACAGCTTGCGCAGCGTCTCCAGCACATTCTCCGCTGTTTTGGGATCCAGGCCGGTAACCGGCTCATCTGCCAGAATAACCTTGGCACCATGCACCAATGCACGGGCAATCGCCACACGCTGACGTTCCCCGCCGCTGAGCTGGCTGGTCTTCATCTTCGCCTTGTCAAGCAGGCCGAGTAAATCCAGCTCGTCCATTGCACCCATGTAATCATCTGAACGCACCATGCCGGTAGCCATCCGCCAGAGAGGCGTCTGGGAGGACTGTCCGATCAGCACATTTTTGAGCGCTGTACGGTTCGGATTCAGTTCCGCATTCTGCTCCAGATATGCCCATTCCCGGTGGATCTTGCGTTTGCCGGCAAAGACACTTTTCATGATATCCGTTCCGTCTACCCTGAAGTTGCCCCTGTCCCATTTCTCCTTGAGCGCCAGGCATCGCAACAGTGTCGATTTGCCGCTTCCGCTGGCTCCCAGCAGAACCACAAGTTCACCTTCTTCTAATTGAAAGCCAATATCCTGCAGGACCGGATTCTTCTCTTCTCCTACTGCTTTGGCCAGATGTTCAACTGTAATCATAGTTCAGCCTCTCCCTGTCTTCATCTCTACTCTATAGTGTACTCTGAAAGCGGGATCAAATTCCATGCGAGCACTCGTTCTTATCTTACCTCAAATCGGCTTCCGTGGCGAGAATAATAACCCTGCCAGGCCGAACACAATATATAAAACACCCAGAAGAACAAAAACCCCTCCGCCCCAGCCAAATTGCAGCAGCACGCCGCCAATTCCCGGACCCATAATGCTGCCGAAACTATAATGAAAAGATGAGACTACGTTAGCGGCAGGCAGTAAATTGCGGGGAAGGATATCTGCAGCATAGCTGAGCCCGAGTGAGAAAAAGGAACCCACAAGCCCGCCCGCTGCCATAAGCACAGCCAGAGTCCATAAGAAGCGGTCTCCCGTAAGAGGCAACAAGGCAAACGCCAATCCCCCGCCCACACCGGAGAAGATCAGTATTTTTTTCCGCCCGTACCGGTCGCTCCATATACCTAACGGCATTTGAAGCAGCAACCCGCCTATTCCCGCGAATGGAAGGAGCGCTGCAATCTGGTTGGCACTGAAGCCGATACGCAGACCATAGACCGGAAAGTTGCTGTTCAGGCTTGCCTCCATATATCCGTATAAAAGAGCGGGAATCAGCGCATACCACGCAAGAGTATAACTGCGGGCGAAACGGCGTGCCTGCCCTTCCCCATGTTCCACTTTGTCCGGATGAGAGTCGGGAAGCTTCAGCGCCACCAGGATCAATACGAACAGAAATAATAGCGCAATCACAGCAAAAGGTACCGCCTGCCCGAAACGGAGCAGACTTATGCCAAGCGGCCCCAGGCTGAACCCTAGCCCGTAGGACATACCATACAGGGATAGATTACGTCCCCGGTGCTCCGCAGGTGTCATTAACAGCACCCAAAGCTGGGCAGCGTAATTGATTGCTGAATCCCCGATCCCTACCAGAAGACGCAGCACGAACCATGCCTTGACACCTGGAAGCAGCGGAAAACATATTAACGAAACCAGCACAATGCTGATGCCTGCTGTGATTAGTTTTTTGAAACCGATTGCGCTGAGAATCCGTTCTGCTACCAGCGTCATGGCAAACGAGCCTACATACAGTGCGGCGGCATTCAATCCGTTGAGTGAGGATGAGACCCCTTTTTGCTCCAGCAGAATGGATAAGACCGGCAGCAGCAAGCCTTGGCTCAGTCCCGCCGCAATGATAACAGTAATCAGAATGATATAATTGAGCCTGCTGCTCTGGTTCACTGATATTGAGTGACTGTCTGACACAGATGAATCCTCCTATGTATTTCTTTGGTTATGGCTGGTGAAACCGCCTGGCAAACACGGAACATTATAGTGGACAACCTTCTTCAAAACAAGAGATAATATATAGAAGTGACCGATTTTTCTGGGGGTGCAAGCTTCATGAACTATAAAATAGAAATTGATGTTTCGCCGGTATATGAGCTGCTTGACAGTTTTATGTTATATGTAACAAAAAAATGGATTTCGAATCTTGACATCGGTCCTGACTGGATCCGTGATGTGGACAGCCGTATCGCTCCGCTTCAGATTTCAGTCTTGCGTCAGGCCGCGGAGTGGCCTTTTGACGACTATGATGTGCTCTACGCATGGGCATACACCAGAGGTACGGCTTCCAAAGTAACGCAGTTCCTCGATGACCTTGAATCCTGCTCGCTGGAAGAATGCTTCGAGCGTACAACACCTTTTTTCCAAGAGTTCACTCTGGAAGAATGCGCCCGGATCAAATATGGATACATTCCGCTCTTGCGCCTGTGGTACGAGCAGTATTTCCGTCATACGGAGCAAAAGATTCTGCCGCTGCTGATCGAGGATGCCTCCGAGAAAAAAATGCTGGAGAGTAAAATGGATATTGTGCCTCTAATTGAATATGCCTCCGGCGGAATTGTCGTGGAGGACATCCCGGAGCTGGAAACCATCGTACTGCTGCCCACCGTCCATAATCGGCCGATTAATACCTATTGCTTCTATAAAACAATGATGCTGGTACAGTATCCGGTCGATGTACCTCTGGACAGTGAAGATGAGCCGCCTACAGTGCTGCTCCGCTTGACAAAAGCTCTTTCGGACCCGACCCGGCTGCGCATGCTGCGCTTTATTGCCCATGAGCCTAAGACCCTGTGGGAGATGCAGTCAGAACTCAGCCAATCCAGAGAAATGCTGATGCATCACCTGCTCATTTTGCGTGTCGCCGGATTGCTGCGTGTACACCTTCGGGGAGAAGGCACAGAACGCTACAGCATTAGGCCTGACGGTGCTTCGGAACTTCAGATGTTCCTAGAGTCCTATATTCGTCTATAATAGGTATACAAATTCAGAAAGAGATACAGATACAGACACAGGGTAGTTGCTCTCAAAACATGGCCTATGCTTCCGAAGCGAGTTTTGAACGAAGCCAGTCAAGGAGCAGTTGCTCTCAAAACATTTAGGAGTGAGCATTATGAAATATTTGACACAGCAAGTGATTTTTGATCTAGACGACACCCTGGTGCATTGCAACAAATATTTCGACCTCATTCTGGGGCAATATTTCGAGCTGATGTCCGAGTGGTTTGGTGAATATGGCGCAACCACCGCAGAATTCCGCAGCAAGCAGGTGGAAATCGATGTGCAAACCGTAAGCACAAGCGGCCTCGCCAGCGATAATTTCCCGAAATCACTCATTGCGACCTACCGCTTCTTTTGCATCAAATATAACCGTCCCGCTGAACCTTTTCATGAACAACAGCTGATGAAGCTCGGGATGAGCGTTTATGATCAGGAGGTCGAAGCTTATCCGGGCATGGTGGAAACGCTGGACACGCTGAAGCAGGACGGTCATGCCCTATATCTCTACACCGGAGGCGACGATACCATCCAGCAGCGCAAAATTGAGCAAATGAAGCTTGATGCTTATTTTGACGACCGGATCTACATCCGCCAGCATAAAAACATCGAGTCGCTGGAGAATATCCTGAGTACGCATAGCTTCGACCGTAAAAACACCTGGATGATCGGCAACTCCCTGCGCACAGATGTGCTCCCGGCTTTAACCGCAGGCATCAACAGTATCTATCTGAAGCAGAAGAATGAATGGCTATACAATCTCATTGAGCTGCAGCGCGAGATGCAGCAGTCCGTCCAGACGATCTCCAGCATCATCGAGGTACCTCCGGTCATCCGGTCTGCAGTACAGTATAAGAGTCAGGGCTGATGCGCTCCCTGGTTCGATGTTACAAATGACATATGCAGCCTACGGCGGGTATGATTATACTATTTGAGTAGATTTTCATCCCACGCAGGAGGTTAGCAATGAATAAGAAAACAAACCCAAACACCTCAGCGAATACCAGACGATTATTGCCAATGCTGCTCGGGGTCGTTGTCATTCTGCTGATTGGCGCTCTTGTCTTTGTCACTACAAAAGGCAAAGCCAGCGAAACAGGCGAACTAGACCAACTCCCGAACTACACAGATGTCAAAGGAACCATCGTTGTGGACGGGCTGAAATACGAAAAACAGCCGCATCTGGGAAGCGAAGATGCCAAAGTAAAAGTCATTGAATTCGCTGATTTCAAATGTCCCGCCTGTAAAAAGTGGACCGCCGCTTATCTGGATACATTCATTAAGGATTATGTGGATACCGGAAAAGTACAGTTCTATTTCATGAATTTCGCCTTTCTCGACCGTGACTCCTATCTTGCCGCCAGTGCCGGCGAAGCCATCTATCATCAAAGCAATGAGAAATTCTGGGAGTATGTGCACAAGCTGTACGAGAACCAGGGTGATGAGGGCAAAATATGGGCGACCCAGAAATTCATTCTAGGCTTCGTGAAGGATAACATTAAAGGCATTGACTACAACAAGTTCGAGCAGGATCTGAAGAACCATACCTATATGTACGATGTAAAAGAAGACTTCAAAATTGCCGGCTCATATGGTGTTAACGGCACGCCGAAGTTTATGGTAAATGGAAAGCTGCTGCCTGACTCCTCCTATGAGGGACTGACCGCTGCTATTGAAGCCGCCACGTCTGACAGCAAATAAATTCACCAAAAGAGGATGCGACCCGGCCAGGAACCCTGGAGGCTGGAGCGCATCCTCTTATATATTGTTTCGAGATGAACATTCAAGCTGCGGATTGATTGCTGCAGATAATCTTACTCGACGCCGAGCTGTCCCGTGTCCCTGCTCTTCAGAACCAGCTTGCCCTCCAGCGGTGAGCCGTCCTCCGCAGTGAGCTTTAGCTTACCGGTGCGCCCCTTCTCAATCAATGCCTTCACTTGGGCATCGGTAAGCGTCCGTCCAAAGGTTTCTTTCCAGATCACGAACTTGCAGCCTTCCTTGTAATGGGAGCAGCCATAACCTTTGCGTCCCATAAAAATCAAACCGCCACAACCCGGACGTGGACAAGCTCCGATAACCTTGGGACCGTTATCCGTTTGGCTATCCGCTGCAGTCTGCTTGCTTCGGGAAGGCTTAGCTGCTGTAGCTGTGCTCCCCTCATCCCCACTGCGCTTCCTTGGCGCTGACGGCTTGTTGACTGGAGTCCGGGAGCCTGCGTTGCTACGGCTCTTGGCTCCGCCGCTGAGGGCAGGCGTCTCCCCTTCGAAAGAGGTTCTGTCCGCCCGGGACTGCACACGGACCTTATCCACGATCATGGAGGCGAAGCGCTTCACATTCGCCATGAACTGGCTGTCTGCTGCTGTTCCCCGGGCGATTTCATTCAGCCGCCGTTCCCACTGACCGGTCATTTCCGGTGAAGTCAGCAGCTCAACACCCGCTCCACGGATCAGCTCAATTGCGGTCCGGCCTTTTTGGGTGATGGCAATTTTTTTACCCTGCATTTCCACATAACCCACATTCTTCAGCCGTTCAATGGTTGCCGCCCGGGTAGCCGGTGTGCCGAGCCCTGAATCCTTCATGGCGTCGCGGAGCTCTTCATCTTCAATCTGCTTGCCCGCACTTTCCATCGCTTTGAGCAGCGTCCCTTCGGTATAGTGCTTGGGCGGCTGGGTATCCTTCTCTTTCACAATAGCATCGCTGCAGTGAACCTCAGCATTGGGATCCATCGAGAAGGGTTCACTAACCTCGATTTCTTCCTCCTCCTCGTCCTCCTTGCCCTTGCCTTTGGCCGGTTTGGACTTGTCCTTCTTCTGATCGCCGTAGATCACCTTCCAGCCCAAACTCAGCAGTTCCTTGACGGTTGTTTTGAAGTGTTCCCCTTCAACCTCGGTAATGACCGTATGCACCTTATACTCCGCAGCCGGATAGAATTGCGAGAGAAACCGCCGGACAATCAGATCATAGAGCTTAGCCTCATCGGCGCTTAGTCCGGAAGCCTTACGGTTCGTTGGCAGAATGGCATGGTGATCCTCAACCTTGGAAGGGTTACAGATGAATTTGTTGCCCTTGTGGACCAAGTTCCTGTTCGCTCCTTTGACCCATTCGTCATAAGCCGTTCCCTGAAGTGCGGACAGTGTCTTGTGCATTTCCGGAATATTCTGCTCAGTCACATAGTTGGAATTCGTACGCGGGTAAGAAATCACCTTATGCTTTTCGTAAAGCGCCTGGGCGAGATCTAGCGTTTTTTTGGCAGAAAAGGCATATTTGCCGTTGGCTTCCCGCTGCAGCAGCGTCAAATCATACAGCTTGTTCGGATATTCTTTGGTTTCTTTCACCTCGTATGAAGCAACCCGCGCCGGTTTGCCCTTCACCTTGGCAGCAATTGCTTCAGCCTTGGCTCCGTCCGTCATCCGTTCTCCTTGCCACATGCCTTTGTAGGCCATCTCATTCTGGGCAAAATGACCCTCGACTTCAAAAAATTTCAGTGAGGAAAAGGCCTCAATCGTCTTTTGCCGGTCATATATCAGCGCAAGCACAGGGGTCTGTACCCGCCCTACTGACAGCAGCACATTATGTTTGGTGGTAAACGCACGCGAACCGTTCATTCCAATCAGCCAATCCGCTTCACTGCGTGCCTTCGCAGCCTTGGTAAGGTTCTCATACTCAGACCCGTCCTTCAGCTCCTGGAAGCCTTTGCGGATGGTTTCCGGGGTCAGATCGGAGATCCATAGTCGCTTCACGGGCTGTGCAAGCTGCAGGTGACGCTGAATCAGTGAAAAGATATGCTGGCCCTCACGCCCGGCATCGCAGGAATTCACCAGCAGATCACTACGCTTCGCCAGCTCCCCAATCACCTTCAGCTGATCCAGCGTACGCGCATTCGGCACCAGCTTGAACTCCTCAGGAATGATGGGCAAATCGTTAATATTCCATTTTTTGTACTTCGAATCATACGCTTCCGGCTCGGCCAGACCGATCAGATGACCAATAGCCCAGGTAATGATATACTGCTCACCTTCCAGATAAGAACGGTAGTTTTTGGCCTTCGGTTCTATTGCGGCGGCGATATTCCGTCCCATATCCGGTTTCTCCGCAATAATAAGTGTCTTCAAAAAGATTCGCTCCTTAGCCTCATTCTTCCAAAATACGTCCAGTAGTCTATTATAACATTAACTCCGCTACTTTTTAACGTATTCCAGGAAACTTTGTCCGGTCATCAGATCTGCCCAGAAGCAACACGGGACAACGCTTCAGCAATGTCCATAACCTCTTTACTGCCCAATCTCCGGTCCATGTACTCCACTTTGTGCTCCCCCGCATCCTTGCCGACAACAATGGCCACAGGTATGCCTATCAGACTGGAGTCTTTAAATTTCACTCCTGCCCGTTCATCCCGGTCATCCAGTAGAGTCTCAATACCGAGCTCTATAAGCTGCTTGTACAGTGCTTCTGCAGTTGACTTCTGTACCTCGTCTTTAACGGACAACTGCAGGATATGCACCTTATAAGGCGCGAGTGCCATAGGCCAGATGAGCCCCTGCTCATCGTTATTCTGTTCAGCCACCGCAGCCAGCAGGCGTGAGATGCCAATACCATAGCAGCCCATAATCATAGGTTTACTTCTGCCGGTTGCATCGAGGAATGAAGCGCCGAGCTTATCACTGTACTTCGTCCCCAGCTTAAATATATGTCCGATTTCAATCCCCTGATGAAAGTGTAGGACCCCTTTGCCGCAAACTGGACAATGCTCCCCTTCCTGGGCTGTACGAAAATCCCCCACTTGCGAAAGACTGAAATCGCGGCCAGGCACCACTCCACTGAAGTGGTAGTCCTTTTCTCCAGCTCCTGTAGTCCCGGAAGTCATTGCAGCTACCGCCCTATCGACCAGCACAGGTAGTGAGAGTCCCACAGGCCCGACATAACCGTTCTCCACTCCTGCAGCTGCTTGTACAGCCCGGGCATCAGCCAGCGCGATCTCACTAGCTCCGATAAAGTTCCTTACCTTGACCTCATTAACCTCATGATCTCCTCGTACAAGGACTGCAAAGGTCTGGCCCCCGCCTTGATAGATCAACGTTTTGATTACCTGCTCCGGTGCAATCTGCAGTTCCTGCTCCAGTTGAGCTATGGTACGGATACCAGGAGTATGGAACTTCACTGCAGCAGGGAGGCTGTCCGTTTTGCGCAGCATATCCTCCTCCCCGGAATAAACCTCAGCCTGCTCCAGATTGGCGGAATAATCACAGGCAGGGCATACAGCAATCGTATCCTCGCCAATACTTGATAAGGCCATAAATTCGTGGGTTTCCCCTTCGCCCCCGATGGCTCCGGCATCCGCTTGTACAGCCCGGTAAGAAAGTCCACAACGCTCAAAAATCCGTTGATACGCCTTGTACATTCTTGCATATGTCTTATCTAGTCCTTCCCAGCCTGTGTCAAAAGAGTATGCGTCTTTCATCAAAAATTCTCTGCCACGCATCAATCCGGAACGGGGACGGCGCTCGTCACGGAATTTGGTCTGAATCTGGTAGACAGTAACCGGAAGTTTCCGGTAGGAGCTGATCTCTCCCCGAATAAGAGAGGTAATTACCTCTTCATGCGTCGGTCCCAGTACAAACTCCCGGTCGTGCCTGTCCCTCAGCTTCATCAGTTCCTTGCCATATACCTCATATCGCTCTGATTCCCTCCACAGCTCGGCGGGCTGCATGGAAGGCATCAGCATTTCCTGTGCACCGGCTACGTCCATTTCCTCCCGCACGATATTCTCAATTTTACGCAATACCCGTCGTCCCAAAGGCAGATAAGTATAAATTCCGGCAGCCAGCTGGCGGATATATCCGGCACGCAGCAGCAGTTGGTGATTAATGGTTTCCGCTTCCGCAGGCGCTTCGCGAAGGGTTGTTGCTAACAGATTACTTTGGCGCATACTTATCAGCCTCTCTTGTGGGAATAAAGTGAATGTCCGGCCCCTGAAATCAACGCAAAAAAGACACATCCGTCAGGGACGAATGTGTCGTGATACCACCCTAATTCAACCGCCAGTACATACCTGGCAGTCCTCGATACGGATAACGGCCGATCCCGGCAGCATAAGGTGCTGCAGCTTCCAAGGCAGGGTATGCTTCTCTCGTTCTTTGAGGGACCTTTCAGCCGGTGAATCCCTTCTCTGTTCTAACGATCCTGGAAACATAGATCCTCGGTCAATGCTTTTCGATATAAAGATTGCTTTTAATCTATATGATTTTACTGGCAACGTCAAGTTAAGCTTGTTTGGCCCACTACCTTGATTCAGATACAAGAGGATCTATTCAACAAAAACCTAATGTGTAAATAAATTTTTTCTCATATCTTTTGTTAGATATGAAATTAATGCGTCAAACAACCGAAATATCTATAGAGTTAAATAAAGAACGATTGCGCAAAGATCAAATGATCATTTCGCGTATTCACGGGGGAGCCAACCATATGAAGCTTATTCAACAACTTGTCCAAAAAATCTCATCCAGATCATTGCAGAAACGATTAATGCTAATATTCACCTTAATGTTGGTTATCCCCATTCTACTTGTAAGCTACTTCTCGTATTCCAGCTCAAAGAAACAATTGGAAACTAAAATGCAGGAATCAACCCGCGATAGTGTAGAGATGCTGCAAGGAACCATTAATGAGACCGTATCTGCTGCAACAAAAAATGTCCAGCAGCTCAGCCAGCAATTCACATCCAGTAACATCGATGCCAAAACACCGGAGGCCCGCGCGCTGATGGATTTATTCATGAAAGAGCATCCTGAACTTGAAATCCTAATTCTCGGCAATGAGAATGGTGCCTGGATGAAATCTCCCAATGGCGGCAAAAAGGACTATGACCCCCGAGCCAGAGATTGGTACACAGCCGCTATGAAGAATACCGGCAAGGTTACGATTATTAATCCTTTCACATCCGCTACAACAGGCAATTACAATCTCTATATCTCCGAAACCCTTCAGGATGGCAAAGGGGCAGTCACAAGCAGCCTGAGCCTTAAGCATATGGGTGAAATGATCAACAAGATTAAACTGGGCAAAGACGGCTATATTTTCATAGTCGATGGTAATCACAAGTTTGTCTCCCATCCCGTCAAAGCAGCCGGAGAAGACGTTGCTCCTGATGTAGTCAAGCTGCTCGACAAGGACAGCGGCTCCATATCCTATACCAGCCCGGATACAGGTCTAGTTATGCGTGGATACTATACCACCGACAAGACTACAGGATTCAAAATTGTCGGTGTACTTTCCACCCAGGAATTCTCCGACGCTTCTTTGCCCATTCTTTATAACGGACTTATGGTCCTGGGGGCAGCACTGCTTATTGCATTGGCGTTGATGTACTTTATTATTCAGGCCATTACCCGCCCAATTCTTAGCCTTAACCGTTCTGCCCGCCGGGTCAGCGAGGGTTATCTGAATGAACAAATTCGGATTAACCGTACGGATGAGATCGGGCAGCTGGCCCAGAACTATAATCTGATGGTTGGCTCACTCCGCAACATCGTTGTCGATATCTCAAACACCTCCGGTTTGCTCGCTTCGTCCAGCCAACAATTGACGGCTACTACAGAAGAGAATTCCAAAGCAACCGGTTATGTTGCTGAGCTGGTACAAGATTCAACTGCAGGAGCAGAGACGCAGACAGCAGCGATGGCCGAAACGGCCCGGGCCATGGAAGAGATGTCTTCCGGCATTCAAAAAATTGCCGAGGCTGCCGCCACGATTGTAGATTCCTCCGCTGACACCGAAGCTGACGTATCGACAGGCAGCCGCAAAATCGAGCAGATGACCCTGCAAATGGATGCCATCAGCCTTTCTACTCATCAAGCCTCTCAGCTAATCGGACAGTTAAACGGATTGAACAGTCAAGTTTCGGCGATGAGCAGCGCCATCTCCACGATTGCAGTCCAGACTAATCTGCTCTCACTGAATGCAGGCATCGAAGCTGCCCGGGCAGGCGAACACGGCCGGGGCTTCGCCGTAGTGGCTTCAGAAGTTCGCAAGCTGGCAGACCAATCCAAGACTACTGCTGACAACATTCAGGAAACGATAGAACAGATGACCGCACTCATTGACCGCACATATGAAGCTATTCATCACACCGTCGCAGCCGATGTTGAGCTTGGCATTAAAGCCACTGTTGAAGCAAAAGAAGCATTCCACAGCATTGAACAGTCTACAGCCAAAATCAATGGGCAAATCCATGATATTTCAGCCATCACCGAGCAGATGTCAGCCGGTGCGGAGGAGGTTGCAGCCTCCGTTCAGGAAATTTCCAATATCGCACGTTCAACGTCCGATGCCTTTCAGAACGTTACAGCAGCTACAGAGCAGCAGCTGGCCTCCATGGATGAGATTTCTGCCTCCTCCACAGAACTGTCCAAAATGGCAGCCGACCTGCAGCAAAAGATCGAACATTTCAAGTTAGAGGAGTAGACTTACGTCTCTCCTCACCAAGCTATTTAGGTAATCTCAAATATTGCATCCGGATATGAATATACAACAAAAGCCGTCGCTCCCGCATGATGCGGAAGAAACGGCTTTTGTTTGGCTTTTATGTCCGGCTTACACCAGAACTGTCGAGCCCATCAAATATTTATCAACTTCACGAGCGGCTTCGCGCCCCTCATTGATTGCCCATACCACAAGGCTTTGCCCACGGCGCATATCCCCGGCAGCGAACACTTTGTCTACATTGGTATTGAACTTGCCATAACGGGCTTTCACATTGCTGCGGCGGTCTGTATCCAGCTTCAGTTCTTCAATAATATCCTGTTCCGGTCCGTCGAATCCAATAGCGATCAGCGCGAGCTGAGCTGGATATACAGCCTCTGTTCCCGGAACCGGCTGATAGATCTTGCGGCCGGTCTCATCCACCATGCGCCGGATTTGCACCGTATGAAGTTCCTTCAGGTTCCCTTCCTCGTCACCAACGAACTTGGTAGTCATGATGGAGAATTCGCGCGGATCATCGCCGAATAAGGCTTTAGCTTCTTGCTGGGCATAATCCAGCGTATAGACATTCGGGAATTGCGGCCAAGGATTCGCGATTGGATCACGTTCAAGCGGAGCCTTGTCATGCGTACCGAATTGGGTGATGCTGCTGCAACCATGACGCAGGGACGTGGCTACACAGTCAGAACCGGTATCCCCACCGCCAAGGACAATTACATCCTTGCCTGCCGCTGATACAAAGTTCCCATCTTCCAGATTGGAATTAAGATAGCTCTTAATTGTTCCGTTCAGATAATCCATCGCGTACATGACGCCCTTCAGCTCAGCGCCTTCGACATTGAAACGGCGGGCTTTGGTTGCACCGCCACACAAAACGACTGCATCATATTCATCAACCAGCTGCTGGGCAGGAATATCCTTGCCGATCTCTGTGCTCACCACAAACTTCACACCTTCAGCAGCCAGCAAATCCACACGGCGCTGAACCACACGTTTGTCGAGTTTCATAGTTGGAATGCCGTAGGTTAGCAGTCCGCCAATACGGTCACTGCGCTCAAAAACCGTTACCGTGTGCCCGGCTTTGTTCAGTTGCGCCGCAGCCGCAAGCCCGGCTGGTCCGGAGCCCACGATAGCCACTGTTTTGCCTGTACGCTTCTCTGGCGGATTCGGTACAACCCAGCCTTCTTCAAAGCCTTTATCAATAATCGCCAGCTCAATTGTCTTGATTGTAACCGGTTGTCCAATCAATCCAACTGTACAAGAGCCTTCGCAAGGTGCTGGACAGATACTGCCGGTAAATTCCGGGAAATTGTTCGTCTTGTGCAGCCGCTCCAGCGCTTCCTTCCACAAGCCACGGTATACCAGATTGTTCCATTCTGGTATAAGATTGTGAACCGGACAACCCGAAGTGCCTCCGCTCATATCAATGCCGGTGTGGCAGTAAGGAGTTCCACAATCCATACAACGTGCACCCTGTGTCCGAAGCTCGTCCTCGGTTAGGTGATGGTGGAACTCTTCCCAGTCCTTTACGCGCTGCTCAGGATCACGATCACCTGGGAGCTGGCGCTTATACTCCATAAATCCAGTAGGTGTAGACATATTTACGATTCCCCCATCCGATCTCTTCGTGTTGATGTATAGTACATTGTAGCATATTGCGGCGTCCATATGTTTTTCAGCGCAATGAAGTACCTGCACATTCTATAATACTTAAACGTTGGGCATTTGTAATTTTAATAATTATAGTAGCATCCAATACTTTCGCACTGTAATGGACTAATCTGCTGATTATTTGTACTATTTCACATGTTGTGTCAGAGAAAACGCTTTTTCCTCAAACCGAACGCTCGTAAACGAAAAATCGGTAATCATACGGGTTTTTTTCATCCCGAATTCCCCGAATACTGGAGATCTCTCTCCACATGCTCCAGTCCACATCCGGAAACTTTGTATCCCCTTCAATGTCCTCTTCGATCCGGGTTACGATCAGCTTGTCAGCAAAGGGAAGCATCATCTTATAAATTTCCGCACCGCCAATAACCATCAGCTCATCGTCCTTGTGCCCTTCAGCTACAGCTTCCTCTATGGAATGTACGACTTCAGCCCCCATAGGAGCAAAGCTGTGGTCTCGTGTGAGAACAACGCTCGTTCTGCCTTTTAACGGCTTGCCGCCAAGAGAATCCCAGGTTTTGCGTCCCATCAGCATTCTCTTACCAAGGGTCTGGGACTTGAAATAATCAAAATCCCGCGGCAGATGCCAGGGCATGTCATTATCCTTGCCGATCACATGGTTGGCAGCCATGGCCCAAATCATGCTAATGCTCACAAAAATCCTCCCCTACAACGAAATATATTCCACCGCTCAAGGATTATATAGCAACCGGTGCTTTGATTCCCGGATGATAGACATAATCGGCAAACTCGAAATCTTCGAAGGTATAATCAAAAATACTCTCCGGTTTTCTTTTGATCACCAGCTTAGGAAGTGTAAGTGGCTCTCTGGCCAACTGAGTGGCCACCTGTTCCAGATGATTTGTATAAATGTGCACATCTCCCCCGGACCAGACGAACTCCCCTACCTCAAGCCCTGTCTGCTGGGCAACCATATGTGTCAGCAGCGCGTAACTGGCTATATTGAAGGGCAATCCCAAAAAGGTATCGACGGAACGCATAGTCAGCATGCAGGACAGCTTGCCATCCGCCACGTAAAACTGAAATACAAAATGGCAAGGCGGCAGCTTCATCTGCTCAATCTCCCCCACATTCCACGCACTGACAATATGACGGCGGGAATCAGGGTTATTCTTTATCGATTCTATAACAGCTGAAATCTGGTCAATATGGCGTCCATCCGTACTCTCCCAGGCCCGCCATTGCGAACCGTATACGGGTCCAAGCTCACCATTTTCGTCAGCCCATTCATCCCAGATCGAGACTCCATGTTCCTTCAAATAGGATGTATTGGTATCACCCTTCAGAAACCACAGCAGCTCATGTACTACCGATTTCAGATGGATACGCTTGGTGGTAACCAGCGGAAATCCTTCAGCCAGATCAAACCGGAGCTGCCGTCCAAAAACCGATCTAGTGCCAGTCCCGGTCCGGTCGCTTTTGGAGGCGCCGTGGTCCAAGATATCCTGAAGTAAATCCAAATATTTACGCAATTGTTCAGCACCCCTCTCCACTATTTTTCTTTTATCATTTTACCATGACCTTACCATCCTTGTAACTTGTTAAGACGCAGAAAAAGTAATTTCCATCACAGGTTGGACTGCTTTGCTTTATGGTTTTACCTCTTCATGTAAATAGTGGATATTTAAGAGGGACTCTTACCCTCCAGCCTTCCGGCCTTAGGATTCTTCGGAATTCCTCAAGTGCGGAATTCAGCTGGAACCGGTGGTAGCTGTTGGCCGTCACAATCAAATCTGCGGACTGATCCGCTAAAATGTTGTGTCAGCAGCCCTGTGCCTCCTCCGATATCCGCAACCGCACCAATACCAGATATCATCCTCAATAAATGGACTAACATTATTTTCTTGAGTGAGGAAATCTGATCATTCACAAAATATAGAACATCAACCTAAGGTGGGAGACAAATCGATAATTGGAAGAAGGTGATATCCAGTGCCACTAGCCAGTGTTAATGGGTACAGCATGTATTATGCGGATTGCGGTCAAGGAACAACGATTATATTTATCCATCCCCCAGTATTGACTAGCTTGAATTTTCTATATCAGATGAACACATTATCGCAAGATTTCCGAACAGTCTCTTTTGATATCCGGGGGCATGGCAGCAGCGAACCTTCCAGAGAAGAGATTACTTATCCGCTGATTGTAGAGGATATTAGGCAGTTGATGAATCAGTTGAAGATTGAAAAAGCATTTTTGTGCGGTTACTCTACCGGCGGTTCTATTGTCCTCGACTTTTTGTTAAACTGCCCCGAGCGGGCATTGGGCGGTATTGTGATAAGCGGAATGTCTGAAGTGAAGGATAATAAGCTAAAAAAGAAAATAGCCCAAGCGCGTTTCTTGTCCCAAATCGGCGCGGTCGGTGTAATTGCCCTTTCCACCTCTTGGAATCAAGCAAAAACCAAACTGCCGCTGCTGCGGACAATGTTCTACGACGCAAAAAAGGCAAACGCCCAAAACGCCGAACAGTATTATCATTACAGCCTTCAGTATAACTGTACGGATCTATTGGAAAAGATTTATCACCCTGTTTTGTTGGTCTACGGAGAAGAGGATACTTTATTCCATCCATATGCTAAGTTGCTGCAAGAGCGATTGCCAAAGAGTGAGCTTGTATGTATCCAAAAAGCCAAACACCAGATTCCCACGAATGCTGCGGGTAAAGTGAACGAGCTAATCAGACAGTTTATTTATTGCTGTGAATCGTCTTGATTATAGCCAGTAAGCTCAGAGAACTCTGCTGTTGTTCCCCGATTCTGAGCTCCAGCCTTCTTTCGGAAGTCCTACAAGTATGAAAAGAGGATGCCCCCAGCAACCGTCAACGGCTCTGTAGAGCATCCTCTTCAATCACTTAAGTGACAAGCGTTAAGTTATTATTTCACAACGTGAATCGGGTGTCCCTCAACCAGTTCAGCAGCTTCCATGACGATTTCGCCAAGGGTTGGATGCGCATGGATGGTGAGTGCGATGTCTTCGAGCGTTGCGCCCATTTCAATCGCCAATCCCAGCTCAGCAATCAGGTTGGATGCTTCAATACCAACGATTTGTGCGCCGAGTACCAGGTTGTTCTCACTGTTAGCTACAATCTTGATGAAGCCTTCGGGAGCGTTCAAGGAAACCGCACGGCCATTGCCTGCGAACGGGAATTTTCCGGCTTTTACTTTGTAGCCCTTATCTTTAGCTTCTTTCTCAGTCAGACCTACGCTGGAGCACTCAGGATCGGTGAAAACAACCGCCGGAATGACTTTGTAGTCAACAACGGATTTGTGACCGGAGATGGCTTCAGCAGCGATCTTGCCTTCGTAGGAAGCTTTGTGTGCCAAGGCCAGGCCTGGAACGATATCGCCGATAGCATAGATGTGAGGGATATTCGTGCGGCCCTGGTGGTCGACTTTGATCAGACCGCGTTCGTCAAGCTCTACACCGATCAGATCAAGTCCCAGTTCGCCATCTGTGTTTGGACGGCGTCCTACAGTAACGAGCAGGTAATCCGCTGTAATCTCCTTGGACTCACCGCCCACGGAGTATTTCACGGTTACTTCCTTGTCGTTCTGAACAGCACTTTCCGCTTTGGCATTCGTCACGATCTCAATGCCTGTCTTCGCCATGTTTTTGGCAACCAGACGGGTCATATCTTTATCGAAGCCTGGCAGTACAGTATCCAGACCTTCAATAATCGTTACTTTAGTGCCAAATTTGGAGTACATCTGGCCAAGCTCGGCACCGATGTAGCCGCCGCCGATAACGATCATGCTCTTAGGGATCTCAGGCAGATCCAGAGCTTCGGTCGAGGACAGTATGCGTCCGCCGAACGGGAAAGGCTTCAGTTCAATCGGACGGGAACCTGTCGCGATGATGCAGTTATTGAATTTGTAGCGAGGGGATTCATGCTCATTGAACAAACGGGCTTCGTTTGTGTTGATGAACATGGCTTCTCCGCTGAACACTTCAATTTTGTTGCCTTTCATCAGGCTGGTTACACCGGTGGTCATTCTTTTCACGACACCGTTTTTGAATTCCTGAGTTTTGGACCAATCGACCTTTACATTCTCGGCAGTTACACCGAAAACTTCGCCGTGCTGTGCAGCTTCGTATTGATGGGCTGCAGAGATCAGAGCTTTGGACGGGATACATCCACGGTTCAAGCAGACACCGCCGAGTTCCGATTTATCCACAATCAGTACCTTCTGGCCGAGCTGGGCGGCACGAATTGCCGCCACATACCCGCCGGGACCTGCACCAATTACCAATGTGTCGATTTCGATTGAAGCGTCTCCGACTACCATTTATTACACCTCCATAACTAACATATCAGGATTTGCAAGCAGGGTCTTAATGTAATTCATAAAGTTCTGTGCTGTTGCACCATCAATGATGCGGTGGTCAAAGCTCAGGGACAGCGCCATTACAGGAGCAGCAACAATTTCGCCGTTCTTAACGACCGGTTTCTCGGTAATACGTCCGGTACCCAGGATCGCCACTTCAGGGAAGTTGATGATCGGAGTGAAGAACATACCGCCTGCGGAACCGATGTTACTGATGGAGATCGTGCTGCCTTTCATTTCATTAGGAGCCAGTTTACCGTCACGTCCGCGCACAGCGAGGTCTGTGATGGCACTTGCAATCATCCAGATACTCTTACGGTCAGCGTCCTTGATTACAGGAACGATCAGACCATTGTCTGTATCTGTAGCAATACCGATGTTGTAGTATTTCTTGTAGACAATCTCATTTGTCGCTTCATCAATCATTGCGTTAAGCGCCGGGAATTGACGGGAAGCTGCAACAAGCGCTTTGACGATGAATGGAAGGTAGGTGACCTTCACGCCTTTCTTCTCAGCAACAGGTTTCATACGGGCACGGAAGGCTACGAGCTCGGTAACATCCACTTCGTCCATGATGGTAACATGCGGAGCGGTGTATGCCGATTTAACCATAGCATTGGCAATGGCTTTACGGATACCCTTGAACGGTACACGTTCTTCTTCGAGACTCACGTTGCCGGAAGCTGCTGCTGGAGCCGCTACTGGTGCCTTGGCTGCAGGCGCTGCCGCCGGAGCAGTTGCTGCGGCCGATGCCGCGGCTGCTGGTGCCGCCGCAGGTGCTGCGGAGCCGCCTTTCAGGAAAGCTTCCACATCTTCATGGGTGATTTTCCCGTTCTTGCCGGAGCCATTCACCTTCGAGAGGTCAACGCCTTGTTCGCGGGCTGACTTGCGGACACTTGGTGTAGCCAATACATCGCGGTTAGGAGCTGGAGCCGCCGCTGGTGCAGCCGCAGGAGCTGTTGCCGCCTGTGCAGCCGGAGCTTCAGCATGGCCGCCTTCCTGATGAGGAACATCGCCTTCTGCAGCAATAATTGCCACAACTTCTCCTACGCGGCAGACCTGTCCGTCTTTGGTGAACACTTCAAGCACTGTACCATTGACCGGTGAAGGCACTTCTACGACGGCTTTATCATTTTGAACTTCCATGATAATATCATCGTCTGTAATTTTGTCGCCGACTTTGATATGCATTTTGATAATTTCACCTTCATGCAGACCTTCGCCCAGCTCAGGGAACTTGTATTCAAAATTGGAAGTTCCGCCGGTTGCAGGGCTGGTCGCTGCCGGAGAGGAAGTTGTATCTGCTCCGCCTTTGGCTGCATCCGCTTCTTGAGTGGATTGCGTTTCGGCATGGCCGCCTTCTTGTTCAGGGACATCGCCTTCTGCATCAATGATTGCTACAACTTCTCCTACACGGCAGACTTGACCATCTTTAGTGAAGACTTCAAGCACTGTGCCGTTAACCGGACAAGGCACTTCAACTACCGCCTTGTCATTCTGTACTTCCATTACGATATCGTCATCGGTCACTTTATCGCCGGCTTTGATATGCATTTTGATAATTTCACCTTCATGCAAACCTTCGCCCAGCTCAGGGAACCGGTACTCAAATTTTGCCACCTTAATTACCTCCTAAAAGTTTGGATAGCATACACTTCATTAATTTTTCTTCGCAAAACCCGCTTCGGAAGCGTACGCTTAGTTCCGATAGCAGTTCAATATATTGCAGACACGGGTGCCGCCCTTTTACAAGGACGGCAAGGTCAGTTACTCTTAGAATTCCATAACTTTCTTAACTGCTGCGATTACACGTGCAGGGGTAGGAATCCATGAATCCTCAATTTGTGCGAACGGGAAAATAGTATCAGGACCTGCTACACGGAGCACAGGCGCTTCCAGATGCAGCAGAGCTTTTTCGTTAATCTGAGCAATAACCTCTGCGGCTACGCCGGAGCTCTTCTGTGCTTCTTGTACTACAATTGCACGGTTGGTCTTCTTAATCGAAGCAACGATAGTATCGATGTCAATCGGGCTAACCGTGCGCAGGTCGATAATTTCGGCCTTGATGCCGTCTTTTTCAAGCTGATCGGCCGCTTTGGTAGCAGTATGTACCATCAGGCCGTAAGTAATAATCGAGACGTCAGTACCTTCACGAACGACATTCGCTTTGCCCAGTTCAACGGTATATTCACCTTCAGGAACTTCAGCGCGGAAGGCATGATACAAGTTCAAGTGCTCCATGAAGAATACAGGGTCATTGTCGCGGATAGACGCGATCAGCAGTCCCTTGGCATCGTATGGATTGGAAGGAATAACAACCTTGATACCCGGACTTTGGGCAATCAGGCCTTCCAGGGAATCGGTATGAAGCTCGGCTGCTTTTACGCCGCCGCCGAATGGAGTGCGGAAGACTACAGGAGCATTGTATCTGCCCCCGGAACGCCAGCGCAGGCGCGCAGCCTGAATAACGATTTGATCGAGTGCTTCAAAGATGAAGCCGATAAATTGGATTTCAGCAATCGGACGGAAGCCTTGCACCCCAAGACCGAAAGCCAAACCGCCGATTGCGGATTCAGCCAGCGGAGTATCGAATATGCGCTCCTCGCCAAATTCCTTTTGCAGCCCTTCCGTTACACGGAATACACCGCCTACATTACCAACATCCTCTCCGAAGATAAGAACATTAGGGTCACGAGTCAGTTCAACGCGCATTGCGTCACGGATTGCTTCTTTCATATTCATCTGTGCCATTGCCTGATATCCCCCTTATTCAAAATCGGCTTTTTGTTCTTCCAGATGTTTCGGAGTTACCTCGAACATGCTGTCGATCAAGCCGGGAATGGTCATTTTTTCGGTCTGCTCTGCCTTTTTGATCTGCTCGTTCACAGTAGCCTTCGCTTCTTCTCTAACACGCAGCGTGTCCTCTTCGGTCCAGAGACCCTTCTTCTCCAAGTACTTGGCCAGACGGGCAATCGGGTCCTTCTCATTCCATTGGCCTTCTTCTTCCTTGGAACGGTATTTGCTGGCGTCATCAGACAGGGAATGCGGACGGAAACGGTAAGTTACAGCTTCAATCAGCGTAGCACCTTCACCTTTGCGGGCACGTTCAGCAGCATCCTGTACCGCAGAGATAACCGCAAAGATGTCCATGCCGTCGATCTTGATACCGGGAATACCCGCAGCAACCGCTTTGTGGGCGATTGATTTGGCTGCCGTTTGTTTGGCAAACGGAGTCGTAATAGCATAGCCGTTATTTTGTACGAAGAAGATGACCGGCAATTTGAAACGTCCGGCAAAGTTCATACCTTCGTAGAAGTCGCCTTCGGAAGAACCGCCGTCACCTGTATAGGTGATTGCTACGTTCTGCTGTTTTTTAAGTTTGAAGCCCATTGCAATACCAGTGGCATGCAGAATCTGTGCGCCGATGATGATCTGTGGCATAAGTACATTTACACCCTCAGGAATCTGTCCGCCATGCTGATGTCCGCGAGAATATAGGAAAGCCTGGTATAATGGAAGTCCGTGCCACACCAGCTGCGGAATATCGCGGTAACCCGGGCATACAAAATCTTCTTTCTGGAGAGCGAACTCACTGCCGATCATTGTCGCTTCCTGGCCGGACACCGGCGCATAGAAACCGAGACGGCCTTGACGGCCAAGGTTGACAGCTCGGTCATCCCAGGTCCGGGTAAATACCATACGATACATGATTTCTTTCAGCTGATCGTCGGTAAGTTTAGGCATCTTATCCTTATTGATAACTTCTCCATCGGGGGAAAGCACCGTAAGGGCCTCTACATCCTCTGTATACACTTCGTAAGGAACTTTAGTCATCATCTTCACCTCAATAAAAAAATTTGAATATCAGTGTCCTCTGTTATAGAATTATTATACACCTGTTTTATCTGTTTCGTCAAAGAAATACGCATAAAATTTATGTTTCCATAAATTTTGTATGTATAACAGGATCTAAAATATCCTATAACAGATAGACAATTATTTGGCAAGTAAATGATATTTAACACATTCACCACTTGGGTAATTTTAACGCAACCCCGAGACTAATGCAAAATCCGACAAGAAAGGTGACGATTCAGCTATGAGCGAACCTGTTTTTCTGAAACGTACAATTGTAAAACAAACCTTATGGAGCGAACATCTTAATGAAGAACGCAAACTGCGTATCTATCTTCCTCCCGGCTATAATGAGGTGCTCAGCTATCCCGTAGTCTACTGCCAGGACGGAGAGGAGTTTTTCAACTTCGGCCGTATTGCCACCCTTGCCGGACAGCTGATCCTGGAGCAGGATATAGAGCCGTTCATTATTGTCGGGGTAGAAGTGAATGTAGCCGTCCGGACACAAGAGTACGCCCCCTTCGGCAGCCGGTTTAAGCAGTACCTCTCGTGCTTTGCCGAAGAAATTATTCCCTTCATTGAACATAATTATCCGGTCCGCCGCACACCGGAAGAACGAATCATCGCCGGTGATTCGCTTGGCGGCAGCGTATCGCTGCATCTAGCACTGTCCTATCCTGCTTTGTTCAGCCGCGTACTAAGTCTTTCCGGTGCTTACTATCCGCAGACACGCGATATCCTCGCTCAGGAAGAAGATCTCTCCTGGCTCGATATCAACATGGTAGTGGGACTGCAGGAAACGGAATATAAGACTGATACCGGTGTCTACGATTTTGTGCAGATGAACCGGGATACCAGGTCTCTGCTGGAGTCACGTGGGGCAACCGTTTCTTACCGGGAAAAAGACGGCTACCATCTCTGGGGATTCTGGCAGAAAGAGCTTCCAGAATCGCTACTCTATTTCTTAAACCAATAAAACAGGTTTGAAAGACAAAAAAGTGAACATCTTAAGAACATATGTATCTTTTGTGCTTGATCACGCTTTCATAAAAGGATGGGCACTCCGGTGCCTGTCCTTTTTTTAAGGACGGCAGTCGAACAAGAACCCTTGTCTACACGTACATTCGGTTATAGCCTATCCTTAATTATCTGATCCAGCAGCACTTCACAACCGGCGTTGATCAATTGATATACCTGCTCGAAATTCCCTGTAAAATAAGGGTCCGGTACTTCCCTCAGCTCCTCTTCAGGCAACAGGTCCATGAAGAACAGGAGCTTCGCTTCTTCCCCACCCGGAATTTTGCGCACATTTTCGCCATTAGACTGATCCATGCAGAGGATGTAATCAAAATCATCGAAATCATTGCCGCTTACAAGCCGTGCTTTCATATTCTCATAGCTGATACCATGTTCATCCAGAATATGCCTTGTTCCTTCATGCGGCGCTTTTCCAATATGCCAATCTCCGGTACCGGCAGAGTCTACCGTAATCCGATCTGTCAGCCCCCGTTCCAGGATTTTGTGACGAAGAACAGCCTCTGCCATCGGCGATCGGCAAATATTGCCCAGACATACAAACAGCACCTTAACGATCCTTCTCACCTCCAGTACCTTTTTTCACTTCTTATACAGCACCTAGTTGTACTATTTTTATTTTAGCGCGGGAGGATCATTTGTACAACTTTTCGTTCTGCATTATACTGGGTCTGGAAAAACTAAGTACGCAGTCACAAATCAGGAGGTACTCTATGCCAGTCAAACGGGTTGTTATTTTTGCCGGTGGAGATCTGTCGGCGGATTATTTGTCTTTATTAGATGAAGAGGATTTTATTATTGGAGCAGATCGGGGAGCTTTATTCCTGATTACGCACGGGTTCGTTCCCGACATTTCGGTAGGTGATTTTGATTCCGTGACTCCTGATGACCTGGAACATATTCAAGCGGGGAGTAAAAAAACCATTACTTGTGATCCCATAGACAAGGACTTAACCGACAGTGAAATGGCGCTTGATCTGGCACTGGACACTCAGCCGGAATCCATTCTGCTGTTCGGGGTAACGGGCACCCGGATTGATCATACCCTTGCCAGTATTCAAATGATGACCCGAGCGCTGCAGCGCCAGGTTCGTTGCTCCGTAATGGATTCGCATAACTACATCACCTTAACCGGTTCAAAGGCCGAGATTTGTGACGCTGGGTATACCTATGTTTCTCTGCTGCCTCTCACCCCGGAAGTGACCGGAATTACACTGGAAGGCTTTCAATACCCTTTAGTCGACGCGACTCTGAAACTGGGACAATCCCTTGGAGTAAGCAATGTTTTATCAGCGAAGAACGGAACCGTTTCTATAGACAGCGGACTGCTGCTGATTATTCAGAGCAAGGACTAAGTACATACGAATCAGAGACAGCTCTGTAACCATTGTTTCAAAAGTATAAAGTCGGGAATCCCTTTCTGCAAAAGGGTTTTCTGACTTTTTTTGTTCACGCAATGCTTCAAATATTAATTTTTTGTAACTTTTAATGAGATTTTAATAAAACGCTTCCATCCCAATCCCCGCAAGGGTTTGAACCCCCTTCTCCAAAAAATAGGAGATTCATAACCTGCTATACTACGAACAGGCAAGAAGATAGATATTTAGATATAACCTGGGAGGAATTACAACATGAAGAAACATCAATGGTTTAAGCAAGCAATTGTAGTAGGTATGTGCACCACGATTGGCCTGAGCACACTGATGGCAACAGGAGCAGGTACAGCACCCGTTGCTGCCGCATCTGTGTCCTCTTCAACGGGTCAAAGTATTGTAAACTTAGGAAAAAAATATATGGGAGTGCGCTATGATTTCGGAGCCTCCATTTCATCTACCAGATCCTTTGACTGTTCATCATTCACCAAATATATTTTCGGCAAATATGGTGTGAACCTGCCCCGTACCTCTGTAGATCAATCCAAAGTGGGAAGAGCCGTATCCAAAGCAAATTTGAAAACAGGAGATCTGTTGTTTTTCTCCAGTGGCAGCAGAGCCAACGGTTCAAATGTAACTCACGTAGCTGTATATATGGGGAATGGTAAAATCCTTCACACTTATGGTTCACCTGGTGTAACCATCTCCAACCTCAATTCCGGCAACTGGAAAAGAACTTATCTGAAAGCACGCCGCGTTCTGTAACAGCTCTATAATAACGTCTTTCAGACTTTTTCGGCGGTTGCATACAAACAAAAAAGTGGTTGGCTTTGTTCAGAGTATGGTGTCAGCATGTGGCGCGCCTTCCGGCGCCCTCATTACATATCCGGTTCCACGTACTGTATGAATCAATTTATTCTTGTGCCCTTTATCCACTTTGAGCCGGATATGCCTGATATAGACATCAACCACGTTGGTGTCTGCATGAAAATGATAGCCCCATACCTGTTGCAGGATTTCATCGCGGGGGCATACCTCCCCCAGATTCACTGCCAGATAATAGAGCAGATCAAACTCTTTAGGTGTCATTTTCAGATCCATTCCATCCCGTTTAACCATTCTGCGGGTGGGATCCAGCATCAGGCCATCTACCAACAATAGAGACGAACGGTCGCGGTGGCGGCCTGTAAGTCTTATAATATTGTCCACTCTGCATTTGAACTCACCGGTATGTACAGGCTTCACCATATATTCATTGCCGCCCGCTTCAAAAGCTGCAACCGCCGCCTCGCCATACGCTTCACTGGAAATCACCATCACCGGAATTCTTTTCCCCTGATCCCTCAGATCCGATATCAGCCCCCATCCAGTCCATTCTGCGGCATGATCCAGCTCAGCAATCAGCAATACGGGCTCCACTCTGGACAGCAATAATCGAAGATCCTCGAGATCTTCGATTATTGCTGTATGCAGTCCGAGGTCCTGGAGAGCTTGTAGCAGATTCATATGTTCCCCTTTGTCACGTCCCGCTTCCAAGCCCTCAAGGGCACCAGCGGGCTGCCCGGACACAAACCAGGCAATGGTCTCATTCACTGTTATCCCCCGCATCAAGTCAGCCTTGCACCGGCATTGCCGCTGCAGAATAGGCTTAGATTTCCCGTAAAGCAAAAAGGCCATTCCCCGGAATGGCCTTTTCACATCAGAATTGTTAATTATGATTCCATGAGGTCGATTTCCTGGAAACGCAATACCTCGGTTTCCCAGCGTTCACGCACAAACCGCTGATGATCCGGATGTGCATTATAGGCATCGTATGCCTCCTGATTCTCAAACTCCATGGAGAAGCTATAATCGAAATCGCATTTCACACTGATCTGAAGCAATACCTCAAAGTTTGCAACTACCGGAATAGAACTGAGGATTTCTTCCCCGTCTTTCAGGAACGCAGCCGCTTCCGCTGAACCCGAATTATGCTTCAATGTGAATAATGCCATATGTCTGATTGCACCGTTCGTCATCATCCTGCCTCCTCTTTATCCGAAATACCGGTGATAAAAACTGCGGGCAGCAGCAACATCACTGGTTCCATGAATCAAAGCCCGTCCATCTCCAAAAACTACCATCCGGTACGGCTCTTCCGTAAAAGAAACCAAGAAAGCATTACTCTCGACCTTGCCGCTGCCAAGCTTGGAGAGCCTTGCAGCCGTTTCCTGCAAATTCAGCTCCTGTCGGACCGCTGGCCTGATTTGCACTGTATCCCTGCCGCACAGCACATCACTGCGCTCAGTATTGGCTGCTGTTAAATAAGGATATACAGGATGGCTTCCGCATGAAGGACAGCTATCTTTTTTGGCAGCCTTGACACCGATTTCCTGGTGCTCATTGCGCCATACATCAAACGACAGCAGTTTGCCTCTAAGCTGTTCATGCCGACCGCCCAGCAGTTTTAGAGCTTCCGCTGTGGCATTTGCGGTAACCAGCTGCACAGCCTGCGGAAGAATACCCGCCGTATCGCAGGTATCGCCCCCAAGCGGTACAGCGCCCAGCAGACAGTTCAGGCATGGCGTTTCACCCGGCAGAATTGTGAATGTTATTCCATAGCTGCCTACACAAGCCCCATAAATCCAGGGTATGCCATGTTTTTGAGCCATATCGTTAATAATCAGGCGGGTGTCGAAATTATCGGTTCCATCCATGATAAGATTCACACCGTCCAGCAGACTCTCCAGCTCTTCGGCTCGCACATCCATCACCTGGGCTTCAATCGTAATCTCTGAGTTAATCTGCTCAAGCCTCGCCTTGGCCGCTGCAGCCTTGGGCACCCGCTGCAAGGCATCCTCTTCTGTATAGAGCTGCTGGCGCTGGAGATTGCTCCATTCCACATAATCCCGGTCAGCCAGTATGATTCGTCCTACTCCACAGCGGGCTAATGTCTCGGCAATCCCTGTTCCCAGCGCACCTACGCCAACAATCAGCACTGTCGAGCGGGCAAGTCCTGCCTGCCCTTCTGCACCAAAAGGGGTGAATCTTACCTGTCGCGAATACCGGCCGTCCCGGCCAGCTGTAGCTTGTTCTTTATCCATGTGGCTCATTCTAAGGTCCCCCCATATATTTAAAGCCGGAAAGGAGCATGTGCTGCTCTTTTCCGACTTCAGATGATATTAGACCGTCTGCGCTGACCACTGCTCAACATCCCAAATTTTGGTGACCCAATCCTCGTAGAAATCCGGCTCATGGGAAACCAGCAGAATTGTGCCCTTATATTCCTGAAGTGCCCGCTTCAGCTCAGCCTTGGCGACAACATCTAAGTGGTTCGTAGGTTCATCGAACAGAATCCAGTTGCTATCGCGCATCATCAGCTTGCACAGACGCACTTTGGCCTGTTCTCCTCCGCTCAGCATGCTCAGCGGACGAGTGATATGCTCATTCTTCAATCCACAGCGGGCCAGATGTCCGCGTACTTCATTCTGGGTGAGACTGGAGAATTCATTCCACACATCATCGATCGGTGTTAGATTTGCAGCCTTTACCTCCTGCTCGAAGTATGCAGCATTCAGGAAATCTCCAAGGTACGTTTTGCCGCTGTAAGCAGGAATTACGCCCAGGATTGACTTCAATAACGTGGATTTACCCACCCCGTTACAGCCTACAATGGCAATTTTTTCTCCGCGCTCAATCGTCATATTCAGCTTGGGCAGCAGCGGACGGTCATAGCCAACCTGGAAGTCAATACCTTCAAAAACCGTCTTCCCGCTGGCCCGGCTCTCTTTGAAAGAGAATGTGGGCTTGGCGGCTTCATCCGGACGTTCAATCCGCTCCATCCGGTCAAGTTGCTTCTCACGGCTCTTCGCCCGGCCTGAAGTAGAAGCTCTTGCTTTGTTGCGCTGGATGAAATCTTCTTGTTTTTTGATGAAATCCTGTTGTTTCTCATAGGCATCAATATGCTGGTTCTTGTTCATGTCGGCCATATCGAGGAACCGTTCATAGTTGGCCGTATAGCGGGTCAGCTTGGCAAATTCCAGATGATAGACGACATCCACGACTTTATTCATAAAATCAGTATCATGGGAAATAAGGACGAACGCATACGGATACTGCTTCAGATAGTTTGTCAGCCAGTCAATATGCTCCACATCCAGATAGTTGGTAGGCTCATCGATTAACAGTACATTCGGTTTCTCAAGCAGCAGCTTCGCCAGCAGAACCTTGGTACGCTGTCCACCGCTTAATGCTGTTACGTCACGATCCAGACCAATAGCGGCCAGACCGAGTCCGTTAGCCATTTCTTCTACTTTCACATCAATCAGATAGAAATCACCGATATCCAGCTGTTCCTGAATTTCACCCATCTGCTCCAGCAGCAGTTCCAGCTCTTCAGGGGTAGCCTCACCCATTTTCTCGGTAATGGCCATCATTTCATTTTCCAGCTCAAGCAGTGGCAGAAAAGCATCCTTCAGTACATCACGGACGGTTTTGCCCGCAGTTAGAATGGTATGCTGATCGAGATAGCCGTAACGGACTTTCGGGGTCCACTCCACTTTCCCGCTGTCTTTAAGCAGCTTGCCGGTCAAAATATTCATTAGTGTAGATTTGCCGACGCCATTCGCTCCTACCAAGCCAACATGCTCACCGGGAAGCAGCCGAAAAGATACGTCCTTGAACAGCTCACGGCCTCCGAAGTTGTGCGAAACGTCTTCTACTGTAAGTAAACTCATAAATTCTCCATATGCTCCTATCTATATTTAAAAATGAGGCAGTATTCGGTTCTAACTAAACATACAACGATTCATTTTAGCACAAGTAAGCGCCACACTGATACAGAAGTTTCGCTTAAAACAGCGAAATGGAAAGAAAAAGGATGTGTTTTTGCTATTTTTTCTGAAATAATCCACCGTTTTTCGCAAACATTCTTCTTTTTCCTTGTTCTTTTATCAGACGTTCTAGAGCCTCAGACAGCTTGCCCCTAGCTTGAAAAGGGTCCGGCTGAAACGGTAAGCTGTGTACCTTGATTCCGCCCAGGGCGGAGCCCAGCAGACCCGCTGCGGCCTGAGTAGAGAGCGGCAGACATATCCTCCAGTCCGGCAGTGGAGTGAGTCCGCTGCGGGCCAGCCAATGCAGGGTATCCTCCAGCCGCCAATCTGCACCAGAAGCCACGAGCAACGGAATATCGCTAGCCGTAAATTCCTCCATTGCCCCCTCATACTCGCCTATACCCAAATCCAGAATCACAAAATCGTACGCTCTCCCCGGCAAGAAACTGATTTCGCCTTCGGACGGCCTATTATAAAAATGTACCCCTTTCCATATAACAGGGGTCTTGGCTTCATCTGGGTCACGAACTGACACAGGTGTCCCCAGCATACTACAGATTCGGTTATAGACCGTGGATAACGGGTTGAAATCTACCCAAGCAACAGTACCAAACCGGCCCAGGCAAAGGCTGGCAGCCAATGAGGTATGCGTTGTTCCCAGTCCCCGAGCAACACCAAGGAGCGCAACCACAGTCGTCTCCTGCTTTGGACGAAATGAGGCAGTTTTGCCGCGCAGATATTTTGGGCTGGCTGCAGGCTCTGCTTCGGCTTCAATAGACACCAGAACACTAAGAACAGCTTCAGCATTCGTATATCTTTCTTCCGGATGCTGACGCAGCAGCCGGCGTATCAACGGAATCATCGCCTCCGGTAACTGGGTACGCAGTTTATCCTCCAGCCCCGCCTGCCAACGGCTGTACTGGCCGCCGGATGCCATATACAGCAGCAAAGCACCCAATCCGTACAGATCCGAGGCAGGCCCGCTTTGCCCCCCACCATACTGTTCAGGAGCGGCAAAACCAACCGTCCCGAGCTTCTCAGTATCTTCACTCCCGTCTCTTCTAAGCTTACGTGCAATGCCAAAATCAATCAGCATCAGCTCATCCCGACCGGTCAACATAATATTTCCAGGCTTCATATCCCGGTGAACAATTGGCGGATGATGCCCGTGCAAATACTCCAGAACCTGTAGCAGCTGCTGGGCATACCGGATGATACTTTTTGCCGGCAGCGGCCCTGGGTTATCCGCAAGATATTGGCTTAACGTGATGCCCTCGATATAATCCATTACCAAATAACAATACCCCTCCCGGTCCGGCGGGAAAAAATCAACCACACCCGGCAGCAGCGGGTGCCTCAGAGAGATCAGCAGTTCAGCTTCTGCCTGAATATCTCCAAATGAGCCCTCTTTGTCGATGCTCTCCTTCACCGCCCAGCGTTTTCCTGGCAGACGCAAATCCTCAGCCAGATAAACATGACTCATCCCCCCTGTTCCTAGTATTCCAGCAATGCTATATCTATTTCCCAGGGTCACTCCAACCTTGAGTTTTGTACCAAAGATCACAATACACTCCTCCATTCTTTCTGATGCAAAAAAGGGAAAGCCCCCGTTATCCTCACATACAGCGGCATAATGCCGGATGTATAGGTAACGGGATGCTTTCCCTTTGGGTAACCCTATGCTTCCTAATACTTAATCATATAAAGTGTAATTTCATCACGGTTATGGAACAGCTGTTTGGCCCGCTGAATCTGCATCCGCTCGCCTTCGAACATGGCGATAATTTCCTTAATCACCGCCAGCGGCTTCTTATGCATCAGCTTCACCGTAACAATAGCTGTTCCGCCAGGTGACAGACTGTGTAGCAGCCCTGTGACCAGCTTGGCCATCAGCTTGGGACTCCAGCTCATATCGCAGACCAGCAAATCAAACTCATTGTCCGAGAATTTCACTTCTCCGGCATTTTTGCGCAGAATCTTAAGTGAAGAATTCTTGCGGAGCGACTCGTGCATCAGCGCCGGGTCAATGGCTGTCACCTTAAGACCCCGTTCCAGCAGAAACGTAGTCCATCCGCCCGGAGACGCGCCAATGTCCACGGCATTCCGGAAGCTCTGGAACGGAATCGAGAACTCTCTTTCCGCTTCCATCAGTTTGAACTTGGCCCTTGAGATCTGCCCGTCCTCTTTACGAAAACGGATCATGCCGCCATTCCAGCTCGACAGGTTGTCCTCAGGCCGGGAAACACCGGCATACAGCGCATCACCATCGGCATACACCGAAATTATCCAATCCGGATCTTGCACGGTGAACTCCGCACCGAGGTCCTGCAGCCGTTCCTGAAGCCATTCACGCAGTTCCCCTGGGCTGTCCGGCCAGAAGGAGCTACTGCCCTTCCGGACATGCAGGGATACCTTCATCCCTTCAAGTTCGCTGCGGCGGCCCAGATAAACAGCGAGCCGCTCCAGCGCAGCCCCGTCGCTCTGGTCTTGGAACTGGACAGGCTGAATGTGCCGCAAAAAGATCGGCAGACTGCCGGCCAGTTTGCGTGACACCTCTTCTGGTTCGGCTTCCAGCGTGGCCAGGAATATTTCACCCGGCAGCAGCAGCGTGCTTTTCACCGACCCGAACAAGCGGCGCAGCTCTTCCTGGGCATATGGAGCAAAGCCGTGGTTGGCGGTGCAAATATACCGTGAATGTACTTTTTCTTCCGGAGCAGAGGTCTGCTGGGGAGTTACTTCTATCAAATCACTCAAAGGGTTGTGCCTCCAGGTCTTATTTTAATCCAGGGACGACCGCTATCCCATTCTATATCAGCAGGAATATCGTAGGTGGCCAAGATCATTTCTTTCGTTAATACTTCTTCTTTGGGACCAGAACCGGCCAGCTTGCCGCCCCGGATCAATGCCACATGTGTAAAGAGCGGCACAATTTCCTCAACATGATGTGTAACATATACTACGGATACGTTATGCTGCTTCAGCTTGTCGATTTCGGCAAGCATTTTTTCACGCTCGTACAGATCTAGTCCGGCACAGGGCTCATCCAGAATCAGAAGCTTGGGCTCAGCCATCAGGCAGCGTGCCAGCATTGCCTTTTTACGTTCCCCTTGGGATAGGGTTCCAAACGGATGGTTGGCCATCTCACCGAGATTCATGTCCTCCAGCAAACGGATGGCCCGCTCATGCACGGAACGCGGAATATCCTGATAGAAGCGAAGATAAGCATAGGCGCCAGTAGCAACAACCTCCCATACGGGATCAGTCAGCGACAGCTTTTCCATCAATGACGGTCCGATATAACCGATTTCCTTGCGCACCTCGCGCAGATCGCACTGGCCGTATTTATAGCCAAGCACCTCGACAGAACCTTTGCTCGGAAACAAATAACCAGTCATCATTTCCAGCAGTGTGGTTTTGCCTGAGCCGTTGCGGCCCAGAATCACCCAGTTTTCGCCCTGCTTCATTTCCAGAGACACATCATCCAGAATCAGGCTTTGCTCTCTGCGCAGGGACAGATGTTGTAATGATATCATTATGAGGTCACACTCCTTATGTAGTCCAGCACCCGTTCCACTGAGCCCATTGAATAATAAATAGCCGGTTCCCTGCCGCGGTCAGCCGATGCAACCAGCAGGGCAGGCACACTGGAGATCTGGTAAGAATTCACCAGCACCGGCAGTATGTTCACATTCCCCGTTGCAATCAATAGTTCCTGCGGCAGCAGATGCTCCGCCACCTCCAGCATACGGCGGGCGGCTGTACAAGTTCCACACAACGGAGTATACAAAAACACAACGAGAGGTTCACCCTCCCGTTCCAGTACCTTCAGCAGCTCCTGTTGATTCATCTCTATCATCGGTTTACCGCCCCTGAGGCAATCTCCAGAAGTCTGGACGGATCCAGCGGACCATTGTGGAGCCCAACATCAGCAGGAATAGCAGGATACAGAATTTCGTACATCTCCCGGCGTCCCTGCAGACTGGAGGTATGAAGATATATTTCGCGGGGAAACAGCTTTTCCAGTACGATTCTTTTCGCTACTTCACTTCCGCTATAATCATCAGGCCCCATGTCATAATCCAAAGATAAGAGTTCAACTTCACATTCACGGAGCAGCATCAGACATTCCTCCGTAGAACGTGCCAGCGCGAAGCCCTCGGGCCGTTTTCGGTAGTCGTCCATGAACAGATTGATCATTGCTGCCCCTCCTCTTCATACCACGTACGTACTGCAGCAATCTCCTGCCGGTGAGTTCCATCCGGTCCCTTCCCGGTCTCCAGAGCAATGGCTACCCGGCGAAAAGGTTCCGCAATCATCAGACTGCGCAAGCCATCATCACCGATACAGCCCATGCCGACGTTAGCGTGCCTGTCCCTCTGTAAGCCGAATGCATACATTGAATCGTTAAGATGAACTGCCACAAGATGCTCCCAATAGCCAAGAACTGTGCCTCGTTGAATGAATTCTTCCGTATGTTCCGGATTCCAGATCCCGGCGGCGAATGCATGGCAGGTATCCAGGCAAAAACCGATTTTCTCCGGGTAACGGCTTAGTTCACGGATTTTGACCAGTTCTTCCAGCGTTTTGCCCTCCTTGCCATGATTACCCGCCTGATTTTCAATCAACAGTTTGGCCTGCCCGTCCCAGTTTTCCAGCGTTTCATTAATACATTGTATAATATTTTGATAGCCCTGTAACGGCTCTATGCCGCTAAAATGTCCAAAATGAACCACAATGCCCAGTGAACCGCAGGCCTCGGCAATCTCCAGGTCGTTCAGCAGAGATTCCACCATGATCGTCCTGGATGCCGCTGTGGCCGCCAGATTGGTTGGATAAGGAGTATGCGCGATCGACACCATTCCCTTATCCCGGCAAAAGGACGCACAGCTCTCCGCATCGCTTAAGTCCAGCTGCTTCAACCGCAGACTGCGCGGATTCTTCGGAAAATATTGAAAACACGCCGCACCGCTCTCCCAGGCAAACCGGGCTGCACGCCCGAATCCGCCGCGAGTGCTGACATGTGCCCCAATTTTGGGCTTATTCGTCATGCTGGCAATCCGGGCAATAAAACACCTTACGTCCGGACAGCTCTATTTTGACAATGGTTCCCCCACCGCGCAGACATGGCTCGCCTTCACGGTCATACACTTTGCACTGATCATTATAAGAACCGGTAACTGTATCCCCGGTCATAAACGGCATCTCCATATAGCCGCCGATTTCAGTGGCTTCCGTCAGCACCTTGCGTACACTATCATACAGCCGTCCCACCGTTTCCGGTGTCAGGTTCTGTACTAGTGTTGTTGGCAGGAGCTTGGCATCATAAGCGATTTCATCAGCATAGCAGTTGCCAATGCCAGCCATAACCTGCTGATTGACCATCAAGCTCTTCAGCGCCCCCCGGCGTCCTTTCAGAAGTCCAGCGAACCGTTCCCGCGTCATGCGCCGGTCCAGCAGTTCAGGCCCCAGTTTGCCCATTGCCGCTTCGCTCTCCTTAACGGACAGCAGATGCAAGTATCCCAGCCGTAGTCCCATAAAATACAGAATGTGCTCCCCAAATGCAAGCTCTACCTGTGTTGAGCGTTCAGGCCGTTCTTCCTCCGTCCCGTAGAACAGAAGTCCTCCGAGCATCAAATGCAGCAACAGCCTGCGGCCATCGTGAAGATGGAACAGAATATGCTTGGCTCTGCGCTCCACAAATACAATGCGTGCCCCAAGCAGCGCCTGGGTGAATTCTTCGGTCTCCATATTGATCGTTTTCTCCCGATTTACGGTTACACCTGTAATTGGGACATTTATAAGATGCTGGCTAAGCAGCTTTCTGTAATTCTCCATTTCCGGCAATTCCGGCATAATGACATCTTCCCTTCGTAGATAGGTATAAGCACACCTTTGACATTATACACCGAGTGCAAGCATAAGTTCAGCTAAATCGGCACAAATTTCATCCGGGTTCACTCCGGTAAGGCGCTGATAGTCTTCCAGATTGTCTCTAGTCGTAAGGCCCGTCAGCACAAGGATGGTCCGGCAGCCTGCGCGCGCTCCTGCGGAAATATCTGTGCGCATATTGTCTCCAATCACAACGGCCTCGCCCGGATCAATTCCCAGCAGGGACGTAGCGTAGGTAATGAGATGCGCCTCAGGTTTGCCAATGACTACAGGAGAAAATCCGCTTGCGGCTTCGATTGCAGCCCCCAGCGTCCCTGCTCCAGGCATGACGCCGTCATCGGAGGGAAGCATCAGATCCGGGTTCGTTAACACAAACTTTGCCCCCTCACGAATCCAGCGGGATGCCCGTGCCAGGGTATCATATGTAAAAGACCGGTCAATGCCCTGTACAACATACTCCGGCGCTTCAGTCACCAAGGCAAGCCCCGCTTCGCGGCAGGCCTCGATCAATCCCTCTTCCCCAAGTATCGCCACAGTTGCTCCTGGTGATTCTCCGGCAATATAGCGTGCAGCCGCCAATGAAGAAGTGCACACCTCATGCGGCTCTGCTTCAATGCCCATTCCACGTAAATGAGCCGCTACGCTAGCCGGAGTTCGGGAAGAGTTATTCGTTACAAACAAATAAGGTATTTCAGCCTTGCGAAGTGAAGAAATGAGCAGATCTGCACCGGGAATCATCCGGCCTCCGTGGTATAATGTTCCGTCCAAATCAATCAACAAACCCCCAACAGATTTCATAGCTTCCCTCCTAATCTATTTTTAGTTCACTCCATTAATATTAAATC
>NZ_LVWH01000168.1:0-68723 GCF_001909045.1 Paenibacillus sp. P3E
GATACCGGGCATACTCCGTTTGGAGATATTTTCTACAGCGAAAGTCCGGACCTTACCTTCTGGGGCAAGCACCGCTATGTGATGGGCACGGTGAATGGAGATGCCTCCGCCTGGCAGTCCAAGAAGATTGGCCCCGGTCCGATTCCGATCGAAACGAGCGAGGGCTGGCTGCTCATCTATCACGGCGTAATCAACACATGTAATGGATTTGTCTACCGCATGGGCTGTGCGCTTCTGGATCTGGATCAGCCTTGGAAAGTAAAAGCCCGTTCGCGCAATTATATTCTGGGGCCGGAAATGGTGTACGAATGTATGGGAGATGTGCCTAATGTGACCTTCCCTTGCGCGGCTTTGACCGATTCCGCTACAGGACGGATTGCGATCTACTACGGGTGTGCGGATACGGTTACGGGCCTTGCTTTTACCACTGTGGATGAATTGCTTAGATATATGAGGGAGTTCCCTTTGGAGATTGAGGGATAGTATCGGTGAACAGTAACAGGGCGGGGGGCTTTTGGTGTTTATGGGACGGAGCCCCTCAATTGAACTTATGAGTCCTATAAGTTATGAGGGGTTCTTAGCACTCCGTAATTCGGAGTGTTTTTTTGTTTTCAGACACCAGCAGTGCCACCCATTGCATATCAAATGGAATTTTTGCGGAAGGACGGGCGTTGGTAATCACCGTTTCAATACAAGTGGCAAGAACACTTCGTCCACAAGATTAGCAATCGTCTGCTCGGACATTGGTTTGTTATACAGCATTAGCTCATGGCGGGCCAGATCTGCCGGCAAAGTAAGCATCCGGGGTGTAACGGCTTCGGCCGACACCTCTCCCCGGTCAACGGCCCGCTGCAGTACAATCGTCATTGTCCTGTTATGACGCCCTTGGGGGAATAATAAGGATGCAAGCGGCATGGCGCCGATTTCCGTTACGAGCCCATAAAAGGCCTTGATCATCACTTCGATGTTGTTCTGATTCATTGATTGAAGCACGCTGCATACATCGTCCCTCAAATTCCCGTAATCGGGTACCTCCTCCAGCGGGAGAGGCACGCGTTCCCGGATCGCCGCGAGTACAATCTCAGCGCGGTTGGCCCATCGACGGTACAGCACGGCTTTGCTTGTCCCCGCCCGTTCCGCCACTCCATCCATCGTAAGATTAGAATAGCCTTGTTCAGTCAACTCTTCCCGTACGGCTTGCAGGATAGCCGCTTCCAGCTCTTTGCCTCTGCGTCTGTTTTTCAATTTATCCGGGTGTTGAGAATTGGACATGTTGTTCTCGTACTCCTTTAGAAAAATTCGTTGCGTTTCATATAGGGATAGTATATCATAAACGCAAATAAGAAACCAAAAGTTTCTTATTTTTCGATCAAAGGGAGGCAATCAACATGCAAAAACAAGGTTCTACAGCGCTTGAATCGGCTGAACAGCAGGCAGCCGAGAAGAAATTGATGTGGATTCTAATGGTTGGCATTCTGGCTCCGCTATTCGACACGACGATAACGAATGTGGCTATTAATACGCTGGTTCGGGAATTCAATACCTCGGTGTCAACCATTCAATGGGTTATGACCGCTTATCTGCTTGCGCTTGCTATGGTCATTCCCTTCAGCGGCTGGGCGGTGGAGCGATTCGGGGGCAAGCCTATGTGGCTATTTTCGCTGGGCATGTTCTTGCTCGGTTCTGTGCTATGCAGCTTGGCATGGAACGTGGAGAGCCTGATTTTTTTCCGTACCATTCAAGGGATCGGCGGGGGATTGCTGATGCCCATTATGCAGACCTTGGCAGTGCGCGCCTCTGGAGGACGAAATATGGGCAAAAAGATGGCCACGGTGGCTTTACCGGCGCTGCTTGGGCCGATACTCGGGCCAGTGCTGGGAGGCCTTATCATCAACCATCTGAGCTGGAGATGGATTTTCTTTGTAAATATTCCGCTCTGCATCGTTGCCATCATTATGGCGTGGAAAGAGCTGCCTAATGAAGAGCGCGGAACCCGAACGTTGCGGCTGGATCTGCCGGGACTGATGCTGCTCTCCCCAGCTATCGTGCTCATTATTTACGGTCTTGGAGAAGTGAGCTTGAGTCACGGTTTTGGACATGCTGCGGTTCTCGTTCCCGTTATAGCAGGGTTATCGCTTCTAGTTGTATTTGTCGTTTATGCCTTTCGCAAAGGAAACGAAGCGTTGCTCGATGTTAGGCTGTTCCGTGTGCGTTCCTTTACTGTATCCGCGGCACTGCTTTTTCTATCCGGCCTGACCTCCTACGGGGCAATGCTGTTGCTGCCGCTGTACTTCCAGCAAGTCCGTGGCGAATCGGTGCTTCTATCCGGTCTGCTGCTCGTTCCGCAAGGGGTCGGGATGCTGCTGACAAGATCGCTTGCCGGCAAACTAACGGATCAGATCGGTTCGAAGCCCGTCGTTCTTGTCGGAACCGTCCTTACCATGCTTGGAACATGGCCGCTTACGCAGCTTAGTGGAGATACGAGCTATTATTATTTGAGCGCGGCATTGATCGTGCGGGGAGCAGGATTAGGCGCTGTTTTTCTGCCGGTCATGGCTTCCGCTTATATTGGCCTGTCTTCGCAGCAAATCCCGCATGCCAGCAGCACCACTCGTATTATGCAGCAGATCGGCGGCGCCTTCGGTGTATCGGTTATCGCTATTATTTTGCAGAACGAGCTAAATTCAGTCTTGTCACATGACCCGGCAGCTGTGGCTGTTGCGTTCAATCATACGTTTATCTGGTCAATTGCCTTCTCTACATTGGCGCTAATTCCGGCGGCATTTCTGCCGAGAATAAAAAGATAAATTCGAGTGAATTCACTTCGTGATAGCCCCTGAGCGCAAACTGTATAACTCGTATAAATCTAGTGAAATAAGGGGAATGGCTGTTACCCGACTAAAAATCTAAACAAACGGAGTTTGGCCCCTTTATTAAGTAAATGGGTGGCAGAGCTATGTCGTATAGCTTAATTTCCTTCTACCAGAGTAAGAGATTTGCTCTGCGTTTACGGAAGATATTCGTATCTGCTGAGGGTTATCCCAATTCGTTCTGTGAATAATTCAGCTTGTATTCCTTGGGACTCATCCCTGTATATTTGGAGAATACATGCGTGAAATAGGCAGGTGTCTCAATGCCCACGGCTTCCGCGACTTCAAATACTTTACTCGCCGGATTCCTGAGTAATTTCTTGGCCATATCAATCCGGTACTTGTTGATCACGTCGATGATGGACTCCCCGGTTACCTTTTTGTAAAGGCGGCTGAGGTAGCTGCTGTTGATGTGGATATGGTCCGCAATAATCTGCAGATTCAGGTTCTGGTTGTAATGCTCTCTTATATATTTCTGGCATTCTATAACGATGTAATTGGGCTGCTTGTCACTCTGCGCCATTGCCCTTGAGCAGCTGTGGATCAGGCGCCCCAGGATGTCTGTTAACAGCTGAATGCTCTTGCTCTCCTGGATTTGCTTGTAAACCGCGGATTGGTTTTCATCCAGCTCCGGTGCGAAGGGTGTGCTTGCGCTCAGCAGACGGAAACAGTAGGAACCGATAAGCAGACAAGCTACCTTTACATTTTCTATCGGCTCTTTGATGCTCTTGTAACTCTCAAGTAACTGGTCCAGATGCTGGACCGCCAGATCGTTTTGTCCTTGCTGTAGATGTTCGGCAATTTGCTCTGCGGCATGATGGGGAGGAGCTCCGGGAGTGAGTGTCTGATTCGTATGGGGCATATACACAGCTACATAATTATCGTTATAGAAGCTGCCTTGAAGTGCCTCTCTGGCCTCAAGATAAGCCACCCTGAGTGTCAGAACATCCCGGTGGTTCAGACTGATGCCGATATTGACATGGTACTGCCTGAAGTTCTCTGCCATGGCAAGGATTTCATTACTGATCGTGAGCAGCGCTTGTGTGGATACTGATGCATTGCCGCCGTCCATGGAGACAATAGCGAGCAAGGTGTTTTTCTCCATGGTCATGATATAAGAGGGACGTTCCCCGAAGGCCAGTGCAAGGAATTGGCGGATGGACGACAAGAACCGGTGATGGTCATTCGCCGGGGCATCCGCATTTGCATGGAGGCCGGGCATATCCTTAACTTCCAGATAGATCCCGAAATAGTTCTCCAATTGCAGACCCAGCTCTCTTGAGCGGCTGAATAAACCTGCTTCATCACTAATCAAGCCGCCTACGGCTTCCTTCAGAAATTTCTCGCTGATTTCGGACAGATTGTCGTTGATTTTGCTCTCCAACTGTCTAACTTTCTGCGTCTGCTCCCTCTCCTTTTCCAGCAGCCGAGTTGCCTTTTCAATAGCCCGGGGAATCTGCTCGGTCGGATTGGTCTTGACCACAAAATCAACCACTTCATATTGAATGGCCGTTTGGGCATAGGAGAAGTCCGCGAAGGCAGTAAGAATGATGACCTTGGTCTGCGGAAAGTTCTGGTGCACATAGTCCGATAAAGCAAGACCATCCATCCCCGGCATGCGGATATCGGTTACAATAATATCGATATCATAATAGCCCAGTATCTCTACCGCTTCCAACCCATTGGATGCCTCACAAACAACCTCGCACTCAAGAACGTCCCAATCAATAAAACACTGCAGCCCTTTTTTGATAACAGGCTCATCATCAACAATCATGACGTTATACATGCGGAATTTCCCCCGAATCTGCTGGTATGTGAAGGGTAACTTTGGAGCCTGAACCGAGTTCGCTCTCAACATCCACTCCATAAGCCTCGCCGTAGATCAGCTTCACCCGTTTATGCGTGTTGATCAGGCCAATATTGTTGTGGCCTTGTTTGCGTATGGTGGTATTCTCGAAATTATTCCAATCCCGTGGAACATGCTCAAATCCGATGCCATTGTCCGTGATCTCGAAATAGACCGAATCGTTTCTGCGGTAAATGCGGATATGGATCATCCCCTTGCCCAGCTTTTTTTCCACACCGTGCACCACAGCATTTTCCACCAGGGGTTCAACACTCAGCTTGGGCAGGAGCAGATCCAGTAACGCTTCATCCTCGATCTGGATCGTATACTCCATCTTATCTTCAAACCTTTCTTTCTGCAGATAAAGATAAAATTTGATTAAATCCAGTTCCTGCCGGATCGGGATTTTGGCCAGGCTGCTCGAATAAATACTTGCCTGCAGCAGCTCAGTAAGCGATGTCACCATTTTGTAAACGGTCTCATCTTTGGACAATTTCGCTTTGTAACCAATGGTAATGAGCGTATTGAACAGAAAATGGGGATTCATCTGGGCTTGTAAAAATTTGATCTCCGACTCCCTGATCAGCAGGTGCTTCTCATACACTTCCTTGATGAGATAGTTGATCTCATCTGTCATGTTGTTGAAGGTGGTACTCAGCTGATTAAGCTCCACATCCTTGTAGGCTGGCATTCTTGTGTTGTAATCCCCTTTCTTTACTTTGCGGATGCTCCGCAGCAGATCACGGACGATCCGTGTAAAGCGAAGAGATAACAGAATTCCTGCCGCGAGGGATACGAAAGCAATCAGAGCGATGATCCAAATGTAATTGTACATGCTCCCTGATAATTTGGAGAGTACCTGTTTCCTTGGAATGCCTGCAATGAAAGTAAGCCCGGTTGTACCGATGCTGCGGGAAGCGGCCAGGTAGGTCTCCTGATCTAGCTTGACGTCACTTACCTCGGTATTGTCCTTAAGCGCCAATATATCAGGAGAAACGATAGAACCTAACTCATGCTTATCGCTACTTGAATAGATGGTTCCCCGGCTATCAATAATGTAGGCCATAGCGCCCTTAAAGGCGAGCAGTGCGGAATACTCTTCGGCTAAATCTGCCTCATTCGTGCCAAAGATCAGCACAAGACGCTGCCGGGGAAGATTGATATTGGACATCACCCGTGTGAAATAGATGGTGGGGTCCCCGGGGCTTGGCGTGAGAATTTCCTTACCCCGGACCATTCTGCCATTAACCGATTGATAGACAGCGAGATTGTTCCTGTTAATTTGTTCAATGTTAGGCGGTGACTTTAGAACGGATACATAGTTGTCCGTATCAAAAAATACATAGGCCGTTGACAGCAGGCTGATATTCCAAGCATTGTTGAACATAAGGCTGTACTTCAGATCCTCTTCCATTTCACTTTTATTCATGAATTTCTTGTAGAAGTCATCGCTCAGTGACACATCGTTGATTAGCCAGTTTCTTAACATTTTATTGGAGAGGAAATGCAGGGAGGTATTATCAATAATCTGAAAGGATTTCTCAATATTGTCGTTGGTCTGGCGGATCAGAAGGGACAGATTATCATTGGCATTCCTAGTTAGAATCTGGGAAATGTTCCAATAGAAATAGCAGCCAGCGAACGTCATCGGCAGAAGAATCAGAAGAAAGATGATAATTACAATTTTATTCCTTACCGGGATGCGGGAGAGCCATCCGGAAATGGGGCGAAGGCTGAGCCGTCGAAGGAGATGTTCTTTGGACATGCAGATTGCTCCTTGGTTGATGAGTCTTATAGTAAGCGTATTATATAATTTTTTTATTGCGGCGAATAGGCAAACAGAAGGGAATTCAGACGTTTCGGGCGATATGGTAAAGAAAACGATGAAGAGTTAAAGAAATCTGAAACCCCTTTCATCCATCCCGCTGCCTTGCCCTATTTACTCAAGATTTTATAAAAGATAATACCGAAAAACGAATTCATTCGCTTTTTTCTTTGTTCTACAATGAGAGCTGTAACAAACTGCAATGGGCCGAAGGGTTACGCTCATGCATCACGCTATCATTATTAAGGGGGATTTAGTTTGAAGAAACCAATGCACAAAACGGGCTTTGCTCTGGCAAGCACGCTGATTCTAGCCATGTCCATTTCGGCATGCGGATCAAAGAATTCGGCAGAGAACAGCGGGGCGGCTGCAACAGCGGGCCCGGGAAATGCCGCGGCGGCCAAGGCGCCTGTGAAAATTTCTTATCTTACCTTCCGGGTCGGCACTCACGCGTCAGCCAAGATGGAGGAAGAGCAAATCAAGCAGTTCAACGCCAAGTATGGTGATGAAGTGGAGGTTGTGGTTGAAGAAATTCCAAGTGACGCTGCATATGTTGACAAGATCAAGATTCTGGCAGCCTCCGGGGATGTTCCGGATGTCGTCATGGGCAAGGACGGAATTAATGACGTTTTGATCAAAGGAAATCTTGCAACCCCTTTCAATGATTATTTAGACAAGGACCCGGAGTGGAAGGCCGCCATCGGAGAAGATGCGCTATCCTCCAATACCCGGGACGGAAAGATCTGGTCGATCAGCGATCAGAAGCAGAACATCGGTTATTTCTACAATAAGGAGATGTTTGAGAAGGCAGGGATCAAGCCGGCGGAGACTTGGGATGAATTTATGAGCAACAACGAGAAGCTTAAAGCAGCGGGCTTTGTTCCGCTCGCACTCATGACCGGGGAGAATGCCTGGACGACCAATCTGATTCTTGCTGCCATGATCGGCACTAACGGGGACAACGGCAAAGCGTTCATGAACACACTGCACCCCACCGACTTCAATACGCCCGAAATGAATCAGGCGCTTAACATGATGAAGGAGTTATTGGAGAAGTATACGACCAAGGATGCACTTGGAGCCGGATACGCCAACGCAGCGAACGCCTTCAGCCAGAACAAGGCGGCGATGATTGCAAATGGTCCCTGGATGATCGGAGACTTCAGCGATCCGACCAAATCCAGTGAAGGTTTCGATAAAAAGGTGGGAGTTGCCGCTTTTCCGAACAACAGCCTGATTTCCACCTACGAGGTGGGCTATATGATCGGAGCCAAAACGCCGGAAACCCGCGAAGCCGCTGAGAAATTCATTCGTTTCAAGACAGGGCTTGAGGGACAGACCATCGCGCTTGAATACGGCAATGTGATGCCGGTATCGAATGAAATCCAGCCTTCGGACGCACTTAAGCAGAAATATCCGATTGTAGTTGAATCTATTATGGTAGCCCAAAAGACGCAGCTTCATTACCGGACGCTTGATTCCATCGTGTATCCGAACGTAACAGATGCATGGAAGAACCTTTATCCGAAGCTGATATCCGGCCGGGCAACGGCAGAAGAAATTGCCAAGGAACTGACGGATATTGCTGCCAAAAATAAATAAACTGTAAGCTGAGGATTGGGGAGGACCATATGGATGGTTAGGAAAAATAGAGGAAATATCGCGCTTTTCCTGTTGCCGACAGTAGCATTGTTTATTATTGTCTATGCCGTCTCACTTGTCATTCTGTTCGGTACGTCCTTTACGGAATGGTCGGCCGGACGAAGACCGGTGTTTAACGGTCTCGCTAACTATATACAGCTGTTTAGTGACGATACCGATTTTCGCAAAAGTGCTCTGAATACACTCGTCTGGGTTGTACTCCAGTCTACGGTACACGTTGCCATCGGCACCATATTCGCGATTATTCTCAGTATGAAGGAATTCTACTGGAAGTTTGCACGAACAGTTTACATGTTCCCTAACATCATCTCGGGGGCCGCTGTGGGTATGTTGTTCCTGTGTATGCTCAATCCTGATTTTGGTGCGGTGAACAGTATTGCCCGCTTGTTTGGAAATGCCGATTATGCCCAGAACTGGTTCATGGATTATGCGACAGCCTTCTTCTCTGTCACAATGACCTGGCTACCCTATGCGGCTGTCGTCACCATTCTGATTCTGGCCGAAATCGCAGCGATTCCGGAAAGCCTGTATGAATCCGCACGCATTGACGGGGCCAGCACTTTCAAGATTAATCTGTACATCATCCTTCCAATGCTGCGCAACATTATCGGCACCTGCGTGATTCTGTCCGGAACCAGCATGCTGCAGAAGATGGATATTATTTTGATGACGACTGGCGGCGGACCCGGCAATGAAACCATGAATTTGCCAATTTATATTTACAAGACCGCACTCATGAACAATAACTTCGGTTATTCCAACTCAGTGGGCGTCTTTCTAATCGGCTTTGGCTTGATCTTTGTCCTGCTGTGCCGAAATCTGTTCAGAATAGGCAGCTCCCAAAACTGAATGGAGCGGATGGGGTGGAAATGTTGAAAAAAGGTTTGGCTGTACTCAAATATGGGTTTGTGTTCTTGATTGTCCTGTTATCGCTGGGTCCGTTCCTGTGGGTGCTGCTGGCTTCGTTTAAGACAAATGCCGAGATATTGACCAATTCACTCGGCTGGCCAAGCAGCTTCCGCTTTTCCAATTACACCATGGCCTTCAAAATAGCGCCGATATCCCGGTTCTACATCAACAGTGTAATCGTGGGGATCTTCGGAACTGTGCTCAATCTGCTTCTGCTTGGAATGGCAGCCTATGTCCTGGCGCGCTTTCAATTCCGCGGCAAGAAGCTGCTGATGGGAGCCTTCTCCCTTTCGCTCTTGATTCCAGGCGCTGCAATGCTGCAGCCGTTATACTTGACGGTTAACACGCTCGGGCTGTACGACAAGCTGATTGGACTTATCATCGTATATACCGGCTTTGGATTGCCGGTCTCGCTCTATATTCTATCAAGCTATTTCCTGACGATTCCTAAGGAAATGGAGGAATCGGCTTACCTGGATGGTGCGAGCTTCATCCAGACCTTCTTCAAAATTATATTGCCTATATCGAAGCCGGGCTTCGGCACGGCTGGGGTGATGCAGTTTCTGCTCTGCTGGAATGAATTTCAATTCGCTATTATTCTGACAACGGGCAATCAAAGCCGCACACTGCCGCTTGCGCTCTATTATTTCAAAAGCCAGTTTGCCAGCGATTACGGCGTCATGTTTGCGGCCACGATGGTCGTCATCATCCCGAGTATCCTGGTGTATATCCTGCTGCAGGAGCAGGTGGTATCCGGACTTGCTGCGGGAGCAGTTAAGGGATGATGAACCGGATGATAACCAAAGGAAAGATACCGGAGAAACCAGGAGGTTGCAGATGAATGAGGAAAACCTGTGGTGCCTGAAGGAAAACGGATATCAGGCCGGATTACACAAGCATTATGAAGGACTCTTTACCCAGGGAAACGGCTATATGCATGTCCGTGGAAGCTTTGAGGAGGGGTGCAGTGATGCGCCCCAGGATGAGGACTACCTGCGCTTTCCTGATAACGTTACGCTGGAGAAGCCACGGCACCTGAAGTCCAAGCAGGGAACCTATATTCCGGGCATTGTGGGACGGCATCCGCTGCTGAAGGAAGAGATTATCAATCTCCCTTATGTTCTGGGACTTGAATTCCGGTCAGCCGGCGAGCGGCTGGATATGGACCGCTGCCGGATCAGCAGCTACAGACGCTGGCTGGATCTGCGTGATGGAAGCCTTCATCGTGCATTCATATGGGAAACGGAAGAGGGGATGCAGCTTCAATGTACCTACAGCCGCTACATCAGTATGGCGGATACCCATCTTTGCATCCAGCGGGTACAGCTTGAGGTGCTGGCAGGCGAAGGCAGGCTGGAGGTGAAGGCCACCCTCCGGGCTGATGTACGCACCAATGGAATGAATCATTTTGCCCAGATTGTTCCCTCAGCAGAATCAGAAGGAAGCCTGTCACTCGAGACGCTGACAGAGGAGGGCAATCAGATCTTCATGCTGTCTGCGCTGGAAGCCTCTGAAGCCATGAACTGGCAGGAAGACAATACCCGGACGATGGCTGCACTCCGCGGGGATTGCAGGCTGCAGAACGGGGACCGCTTGACTGTCACCAAGCTGACTGCGGTGACAACCGACCGTGATAGGGAGGAGGGAACGGTCTGTGACAGGGCGCATGAACATCTCAGCCGCGCACGCGATTTAGGCTGGGAGCAGCTGTATAAGCGGCATACTGACAGCTGGAAGAGCAAATGGCAGCATGCTGATATCCGTATTAAGGGAGATGATATAGCGCAGGTAAGCGTCCGGGCATCGCTCTACCATCTGATCCGCGCAAATAGCGGGCAGGATGCGCGGGTGGCGATCTGCGCCAAGGGCTATGCCGGGGAGGCCTATTTCGGCAGGTATTTCTGGGACACAGAGATCAACCTGCTGCCCTTCTACCTGCACACTAACCCGCAGGCCGCCCGTAATCTGCTTCTGTTCCGCTACAATACGCTCGATGGAGCCAGACGCAACGCGAAGAATTATGGATACAAGGGAGCACGGTATGCGTGGGAGTCCTCGCTGAGCGGGGAAGAACAATGTGCCAACTGGCAGTATGCTGATCATGAAATTCATATAACAGCGGATATAGTGTATGCGATATATCACTACGTGAGGGCTACAGGAGATCATGAATTTCTGGAGCGCTACGGCATTGATATTCTGGTGGAGACGGCCCGTTATTGGTGTGACCGGGTGGATTGGAACCGGGAGGGGGCCTGCGAACTGCTCGGCGTTATGGGGCCGGACGAATATTTGCCCTTTACCCGTAACAATGCCTTTACCAACCGTATGGTCAAATTCAGTCTGGAGCAGACCGTTGCTTGTCTGGACAGCCTGCAAGGCAGCATGCCGGACAGCTATGCGACTGCGGCAGAGCGGCTGGATATTCGCCCCGGTGAACGGGAGCTCTTCCGGCGCACAGCGGAGAAGCTAAGGCTACCGTATGACAGCCAGAGCGAAGTTGTTCCGCAATCCGACGATTTCGCCTCCTATGCAGATGTGGATTTTGCAAGTGTCTGGACCGACAAGTCCAGGCCTTTCGGCCATTTCATTTCCCAGGAGCGCAATTATCGTTCCAAGGCGTTAAAGCAGGCGGATGTTCTGGAATTAATGCTGCTGTTCCCGCAGGAATTCACCCGGGAGCAGCTGAAGGCGGCCTATGCCTATTATGAGCCGATCACGACTCATGATTCCTCTTTGTCCGTGGCGGTTCACGGTATTGTGGCCTCCTGGCTCGATCAGAAGGAGGCTGCTGCGGATTTCCTGCAGCGGGTGATGGCTATTGATCTCTCGCCTGAGAAAAAAGGTGCCGCTGAAGGAATTCATATCGCCAATTGCGGCGGTTTGTGGCAGCTTATCGTTTACGGGTTTGCCGGTTTGAAGAGTGCAATGTGGAGTGAAACCCTTCAGCTTGAGCCCCGTCTGCCCGAGGGCTGGGAGGAGCTGGACTTTCAGATTGCCTGGCGGGGAGAGCGCTACCGGATAACCCTTCATCCAGGTGCTTATGAAATACACAAGCTGGACGGGAGGGAAGCAATTGCAGACACAACCATTTGAGGCAGCCATCTTTGATTTGGACGGCGTGATTGTCGACACCGCGAAATTCCACTACAAAGCCTGGCAGCGCCTTGCCGGTGAGCTGGGATTCGCCTTCAGCGAAAGCGATAATGAGCAGCTGAAAGGTGTCAGCCGCATGGAGTCACTTGATCTTCTGCTTCGGGCCGGCGGGATCACGGAGGTAACGCCGGAGCGGAGGGAGGCGATGGCTTCCCGGAAGAATGAGTGGTACACAGAGTACCTTGCAACACTTACACCCGCTGATGTATTGCCCGGTGTAACCGACTTTCTTAGGCAATTACACTCATGCGGAATCAAAACAGGGATTGCATCGGCCAGCAAAAATGCTCCTCTGATCTTGGAGAAGGTGAACATCAGGCCGTTGTTTGACGCAGTGGTAGACGGCAACACCATTGTCAGGGCGAAGCCGGACCCGGAGGTATTCCTCCGGGCAGCCGGGCTGCTGGGTGTGGCGCCGGCCGCATGCTTTGTCTTTGAAGATGCTGCCGCCGGTGTAGAAGGTGCGATCCGGGCAGGCATGCGCGTTGCTGGCATCGGAGACGGGCGGCTGCTTGTCCGCGCTCATCTTACCATCACCAGCTTTGAACAGCTTAATCCCGTGTATCTGCTGACCCATATAGGCGTAACCGGCCACACCGGACGGGGAGACCGTACGGATGGACAATAAGCGGATAACCGGATTGACACTGGCGCAGCTGCAGCCGGGCATTCCGCAGGTGCTGCCGGAAGGCAGCTTTGTTACCCTGACGCTTGTTACAGACCGCTTCGGCTCGCAAATGCACCTGTTGACTATTTCCAATGGCAGACTTGTCTTTACCGTGATTCTGGAACGGGGAATGGACATCGGGGAAATCAGGCTGGATGCTGAGAAAATCAGCTGGGACCGTGATGAGCGGTATCTGCTGCATCCGGATCACGTCGATCTGACCGATAATGAACATTCGGGCTGGGATTCAGGCTTCTATGCGGCTGTGGCTGCCATAGGGCCTGAAATCTTCGGCACCCCGGATGAGGAAAGAACCGTCCATGGAACAGGGTCTTATTCCCCGGCGCTGCTGGAATCGGTACGGCTAATTTGGGATGAGCGGCAGATCTGCCTGGAGGGGAATGTTCCAGTGAGAGGGTATGGAACGTTGCCTGTGTATGAAAAATTAATCCGCATCGTAACCAATTACGGGGCAGCTGCGCTGTTCCGGGAGGATACGGTGCGGAATTTAACAGATACCGCCCAACCGGTTGATGACGGATACCATATCCAGCTGGCGGGGGTTTTCATGTCGGGAGGCGGAAGCTATGTTCTGCCGGTCTCGCCCGGGAAAATGTTGCTCCGCGATTCTGCCCCGCCGGAGGAAGACCCATTAGCTGTCTACAATTCCGGGAGCAGGCTGGACCCGATCCGCTGTTATCAATACATTCCTGAACCCGTGGAAGGGCTGGCCGCGCTGCCGCAGGTCCGCGACTACCACGCTGTCGCAGGCGGGGGGCGGGAGTTGACGGCCGAGATGCTGGTGAACACAGGACAAGATGCCGCGGCTTATGTGATTCGTTCTCTGCAATGCTTTCCCCGTTCACTGATAGCCAAACGGGCGACCGGGGACTGCATGTATGCTCTGGAGCCTTGTAAAACCAGACCTAATTCCATGAAGCAAAAAACAATAGACGGAGAAGTGGTCTATGTCGGACCCCGCGGCCAGAGTACCGGCTGGTTCATCTTGGGGGCGACACGTGATCCGCAGGAAATTACAACCCTTACGCACTTAATCCGAAGTGCAGCAAAATGACTTACGCCAGGAACACAGACTCCATCTAGGTTTAAATGAAACTAAATAACCAGTCACCGGTAGATTTGCGGCGACTGGTTATTTAGTTTTTCGTTTTCTGCCGGGTTTTTCTCACAGCTTGCTTTTATCAAAGTGTATATTTGGACTTCCAGCTGCTGTTGCCGCTAGATTTCTTAAATCAACCCGCTGTCTGTGGCTGAAATCCGGCGACTGCTGCTGTAAATAGCGAGCTTTATTGCGGAAAGCTTCCGGTGTGCGTTTACTATTTAAAATCCTGCACTCTAGGAATCCAAGTTGCAAAATGTACAATATTTGTTTCCTTACCGAGTGATCTTAAGCCATTGTTCGGTTGCTGGTTTGGTTATAGTCTTCATATTATTCTTGAAATATTTGCGGTACAGGGTACAAGAAGCGCTCCCCCTTGGAACAGTGTAAGGGGGAGCGCTTGTTTATGCCTTGCAGAACCGGTAATCTCCGTTTCTCGTCAATGCTTATCTCAAATAATTCATCAGGATCTGCGCTGCTTCTGCACGGGTGGCAGGAGCTTGGGGAGCAAAGGTACCGTCAGCCCGTCCTTTCACGAGGCCAAGCGCAGTCGCTGCAGCCACATGATCCGCTGCCCAGTCGGAAATGTCTGCAGCATCCTTAAGGGGAGGGCTGACCGGAGCGGCCGGAATGGCACCATGCTGGAGCGGGTACGCCCGCATCAGAATGACGGTCATCTCTTCACGGCTGATCTCTGCATTCGGCTGGAAGGACTCCGGAGTCAATCCGGTAATCAGACCGGCCTGCACCATGCCGGAGAGAGCGTTCTGATACCAGGCGCCTTCCGGAACATCGGTGAAGGAAGTGGTGCCGCTGCCGCTTAGCTGCAGCGTGTTCGACATCAGCTGCACGAATTCAGCTCTGGTAATGTTCCGGCCGGGCTGATAAGCCAGCTCCGATATACCTTGGATCAGATGTTTTGCAGACAGCTCACGCAAGGCTTCAAATGCCCAGTGCGTGACAGGGACATCGCTGAATTGCTTGGAATACTCCAGCAGCGCGTACATGCCGCTGCCGTCAAGTAGCGCCTTCAATCCGCCGTCTTCCGCTGCACCGCCCAGGTAGGTGAGTGTACCGTCACTTCCCACACGGTACAGGCCAAGCAGCCTCGGATCAAGTCCATCGGCCGGCCAGCTGAGGCCTACCGGAGCCGGATATTTCTCAAGCCGATGGACCGCTCCATCCGTTCCGGACAGGCTCAGATCATAATCCAGCAGCCTGCCTTTCAGCGCTACGTCGGCTTCCGTCTTCAGCTTAACTTCCTCCAGCGCCTTCCGCCCTGCCTTCAGCAGGATCTTGGCACCTCTGCTCTCAGCAGCAGGCATGGCTTCGGCCAGCTGCTTCAGCAGCTCCGGCGCCAGCACAAGCTCTATTCCGTCTCCCTGCACACGCAATGATTTTGTTCCCAGCAGCTCCCCGGCATTCACCGGAAGCTCAATGGCAGCCGCTTGCCCCACCTGCACAGTAACCACCCCGTTCACCGCCGGACTGCTCAGCTGGGTGGCTGTAATGACTGCAGCCGAAGGCCGTGGCGTTGCGGTTGGCTGTGGTGTTGGTGCTGGATTCGCCGTTGTTGACGGCGGGCTCGTCGGCGTCACCGGAGGATCCGTTGGCGTTACCGGAGGACGGTTGACAGTCAGTTCAATCGTCTTTGTATTGACCGCATCTACATAAGTACGGTCCCCGATGATACGGGTATTGGTCACCTCTGCCTTATATGCCCCGGCATCAGCAGCCCCGGCCTTCACAACAGTCAGGCTGTTGGCATTGGCACCATCCAGTACAAGGTCATTCTTCAGCCAGCGGTAGCTGAGCTCTCCATATACCGAGTTGGCTACAACGGTAAAGGTAACTGAGTCCCCCTCCACTACCGGATTACCGGTTGCCGTGAACGACTGGACCGACGGGACTTCATGCGCCGGATACACCTTGAGCCTAAGCTCCGTTCCAGTGATACGAACCGAATTCACCTCTGCTTTGCCGGTCAGCACCACACGGTACTGCGTTCCGTCATCTTCCACTCCCGGAGTGAAGCGGTATACCGCACCGGTAACAGTCGGGACCGTCAGCCAATCACCGCCGTCCGGGCGTTTCACTTCCCACTCGATAGACTCAACGTCTCCTGTCGGCTCAACCAGCAGCATTAGCGGTTCACCTTCCACAGTGTCAAGCAGAGAAGGCAGATCGGTCCCGAATGCCGGAATTATCCATTCCGCATCGGCCGGAAGCACCTGCAGGATGTATTCCTGCTCTCCGGTTAAGCCGCCTTCGCCCGTCACGACGGCCTTGTACCGGTAGCCGCTCATCGCTTCGGACAACTCCGGAAGCGTCAGCACGTCGCCCGATCCGACCGGTTCGCCGTAGCCTTCTCCCTGGTCCACATACCAGGTGTAGGACAGGGTTCCTGTCCCTGTTCCGGCAGCGCGGAGGATTCCGGCCGATCCCGCCCGCAGCGAGCCTTCGCTGACAATCTGCACCGTAGGCGCCTTAAGCGTCCATTTCGCCGTCAGCGTCAAGGCACCCGGCACCGTCTGGGCGGCAAAATCCCATTTCGCAGCATCGTTGTACCAGCCCTCCAGCTCATAACCTTCCTTTGTTACAGCCGGAGCAGTCAATGGTTCGCCGTACACGGCCTGAACAACCGTCTGGGCCGGACTTCCGCCATTGGCGTTAAAAGTGATATCAAAGGTTCCATTTAGCTCAGTCAAAGCGCTGATTTCACTATTGCTGAGATTGCGGATTTCTATTTTCATCCGCTGATTATCTTTCGCCTGGTCATCAGCTAACCTTACCTTTGCGCCATCACTAAAGGATGCTCCTTCTACAGTGATTACTTTATTATTGCTTTTGTTAACTATTTTGTAGTAGTCACCGTCTTTTTCCAGTTTCCACTGTTGAGTATCCGGTATGGATCCGGAAGCTTTTGTATTTTGACAGATTTGCAGTATGGTTGAACCGGGAAGAATGTCGATGACAAGACCGCTTTGAACCGACTGGATTTGATAATAACCTGTACCGAGATCCAGGAATCTCCATAGCTGATTATTGCCGTCGCCATTGGCCCATTGGTTGATTACTGCCAGCGGATTACTTGAAACTTTGTCCACATCCAGTGCTTTTCCGCTGTGTTTCGGCTGGATTTTAACCATCTTTTCGGGAATGATTTTCTTGGCAGTTGAACTCATAAATCCGCCCAGGGTCTTATCTATAGTGAGACTGTCGATATTGAATCTTCCGGTATCTCCTTGTTCACGGATGAATTCAATTACATTTTTACCGGCGTTCAAGTTTACGGACTCCGTACTGTTATTCCACGTATCCCAATTCGCTGTCGGAGGTAGAGATACTTGTTTGATTCTCTGTCCGTTAACATACATTGTCATGGTTATATTAGAACTCTGTACGCCGGAATACCGCAGTGTTGATGTATAGGCAGCTGTATTGGGGACATTGACTTCAAACTTGACCGCATCGCCTGTTTGCTCAAATCCGCCTACGAATCCGTTGCCTTCATACCATAAGTGATCTTTGGCAATCTTCAGGCTGCCCGCTCTGGTTGCTTCTTCTGCCTGATACCGCCAGGGAGTCCGCTTGTTAAGATGAATACTGTCCATATTTATAATGCCTGAATGATCCGTTTCATTTTTATAAGCGATCGTGTTTTTTCCCTCTTTCAGACTTAACGTCTCAAGCTGCTCCTTCCAGACCGTAAGTCCGCCAGTAGAGGGGAGAGTAATATTTTTAATCTTAGTGCCATTCAAATACAAACCTAAGGTTTTACCTGCAGCTTCTTTGGCATATCTCAGCTTCACATCATAAGACGCCGCATTCTCAACATTTACAGCAAACTCTACAGATGAGTCCGCTCTGGAGAGGCCGGTTACATATCCGGTCCCCATATTGCCGTCTTTGGCGTAAACGACTGCAGCGTCATTCGCGCCCGCAGTTTTGGCATCTTCAGCTCCATAATGCCAGGTAGTTGCATCGGTAACCGTTATATAGTCCAGATTGACATTGCCGGTGTCGCCGGCATCGTATTTATACATGATCGTATTTTCCCCTTCTTGAAGGAAAACATTATCATAGCGGTCGGCCCAGCTGTCCCAGCTTTTTAGGCTGAAGAAGTCTACCTGCTTAATTTTGTGGCCGTTTACATACATACTCAGGGTCCTGTCATCATTAAACCCTAAGCTGTAGCCCAGCTTAACCGAATAGCTGCCTGCACTGACGGCATTTACCTTGAAGGTAACCGCAGAATTTGAAGTCCATAATCCCCCAATAAATCCGTTTCCGCTATATCCCGGATGGTCTGTATCCACCTTTGCATTTCCGGACAGCCCGGCATTTTCTGCTTCATATAAGCTGCTTCTTTTGATAATCATGGAATCCAGAGCCAAATTGCTCTTGCCAGAGAGGCGGATCGTATTGCTTCCGGCGTTAAGCTTAATATTATAAGCAGATTGAATATCGAAGTTTGCATCAAATCCTGCATTAGAAGTAAAGGAAAGATCCCGGGCAGCTTCCCCATTGACTCCTAATTTCATGTTAATAGCATTCGCCGTATTATTGTTGTATCTGAAATCCAGGGAGTAGGTTCCTTTGGCGGCAGTGTTTACAGTAAACTCAACATAATCACTTCCGCTGCTGTTATTGTATTTTTCATATACACCGCCCGAAGCATAGCCGCTTTTTCCGATGACTTTAGATACTCCTGCGAGCTTTGCATCCTCGGCTTCATAAATTTCGCTTTTTTCCTCTCCGGAGGGTCTGTTCAGGACAGTGCCGGGATTGGAAGGGATTCCGAGATTGATGAAATCATTATCATCCCAGGAGATACGCTGCGCTCTTATTCCTCTGTTTCCGCCGCCTTGTCCATGGGTCGGTATGCCATGATACATAATCCAATCCTCGGTGTCGTCTTCGGACTTAAGGAACAAGGGGGATCCCGGCCCATAGGAGCTGTTTTCATCCGATCTTTGCATCACCGGCTCAGGATATTTCACCCATGACTGGGCATTCATCACATCTGAGGTTGCATTAGCTACGGATACGCCTACAGCATAGTTATCATTCATAAAGCTGCTTGCCGAGTAGGCGAAATAGATTCTACCGTTTCTTTCAACGACCGCAGCGCCTTCATTGATATTGTCGCCATGCTTTTCCCAGTCATATTGCGGCAGGGCCACTTTACCTTCTGCGCCTTCCAATGTCCATGGGTTCTTCATTTTGACAATCGTAGGGCTCTCGTCAAATTTTGTCTTTGCAGGATCATTAGGATCAGGGTAATAGTAATATTTGGTATAGGTGAAGTATGGTTCTCCTTTAATGGATACAACACCGCATGCTAAACCATAGCCCTGCGTGTTCAGCAGTCCCTTCTTGACCGTAACCTGTCCATCGCTGTCTGCATTGGCGGATTCTCCCTTAAGCTCCCAGGTTCCTTCAAAAGGATCGGGAGACGGGTTCTCCAGGACGTAGGAGCTTGGATGTCCATATCCGAAGCTCTCCTCCGGACCAGAAGAGAAATACAGATACCATTTGCCGTCCAGCCTATATACGTATGGACCCCACACGTATCCGAAATTATCGGGCTTCTTCCAGACTACCTTGCTTTTTGCAGTGGATACTCCGAGAATGGTTTCATGTCTTTTTAAGGTGATATTATTATCGCTTGAAAAAGCTGAATAGTAATAGCCGTCTGCAGCCCTGGCAATGGTAGGATCAGCACCTCCCATAAGCGGGTTAACATAATTAGAAGTTACCTCTGCACTGGAGATGCCTGCCAGCAATATTGAAAGTATGATTGCAAAGGGCAACATCATTAAAATTTTTTTCCTCATAGTAATCTCCTTGTCTGCTCAATTTTTTCCTCCTTAAAGATCCGGACCTCTTTTTTGAAACCGCTTACTTTTTGGCGTAGCGCTACGCATTCATTATAAAATAAAAGCGGAACCGTTTTTCCGCATCATGTTTTGCGATATTTTGAGGGATTATAATTACCGAAGAAGAGTCTTGAATGAAAACTTGATTTTCTTGTATTTTTTTTAGTTTTCTTATGATATTTTTACCGGGTGAATATTGCTGAAAGGAAGCAAGCAAATAATAAATTTTAGAGGTTTTATTTCGAGAGGAGTGATGTGTTATGTTTATTGGACTGCAGACTCGGTATATGTTAACAAAGTCTCCCAAATCAGCAAATCGGGTAATAGAACGGCAGACACTGCTTCAACTCCTTACCGTGCGCGTCTGTGACCCAGCAATATGAGTGTTTACGTAAATTGCACTTATGCAGTTGCAATGCCGTATACCGAACAATACGTACGGTGGTGAGAGGAATGCGATATAGTCGCCAAATTTTTTGTGCACTCCGTCAATTTGTATAGCGGGCGTACTGCCGCTTTTTTTCTTTGATAAAATACTCATAGCCTTTAACTCCTCCATAAAGAGAGAGCTTGTACAGGATTCTAAGGACGATACTCCTGAACAAGCTCCACCGGAAATGTTTCAATAAATCTACTGCTTTATGATGTTATGACAATCCCTAAGATTGGCGGGGCGCAGCTGGCCCAAGCCCAATGGAGCAGAGCCAATTCAGCGCTACCTCATGCATCACGTTGATGTTGTCTACCTGACAGTGTTCTAATCCGCCAAGTCGTCTATCCTCTATCGCGTAGAATGTCTTGTTTTTCGAACCCGCCTGCTCGTAATTCTTCATGGCTTGTGTCAGCGGATTGGGCTGAACCAATATCTCTTCCGCTCCATGCATGACAAGCAGCGGACATTCGATCTGGTGGAGCACGCCCTCAAGATCATAGGCAAAACGCGGATTCCCCGCAAAATCCTCCAGGCTTTCTGCCCCCAGAATTCTCATGCCGTGTGCGGCCAGACTTGGCGGCATCCATGTAAGCATGGCTTTCCAGTCGAAGGCATGCGTACCGCCGTCGGAGATGACGGCAGCAATCCTGTGATCGAACGAAGCGAATCGCAATGAGTCGTAAGCCGCAAAACTCTCCCCGTGCACGATAATCTTATCGGGATCGACTTCCGGCCGTGTTAGAAGGAAGTCGATGGCCCGGGAATGGAAAGCCTCGCTGTCCGCCCGTCTCCCCTTTCCCTTTTCGTACAGCGAGAGGCCGGTGCCGGGCTGGTCATAGACCAAAAAGTTATATCCACACGAAATGAAGGCAGGACCCAGCCAGAAATAATTTTCAATGGACCACTCGTCACCACCGTTAAGCGCAAACACGGTCGGCTTTGGGCCTTTGATCCAGGAAGGGGAGAAGAAGTATCCCTCCAGCTTGACATCCTCGTAATCGACCTCGATTTTCTCCGGGCGGACATCGAAGTACTTTCCGGCAGCTTCGAAGAGTTCATTAACCTTCTTAAAAATACGGATTTTCTCGGTGTCATCATCCATCACCGCATACTCTGCGATTCTGTAGTAATTGCAGGCACGAATGTAGCAGTTCCGTGCGGTATACCAGTTTCCGGCCGTTTCGGCCTCCTTGCCGTGTCTTTCCAATGCCTGAGCGGTGATGAGCCATTCCCTGTGCCACGTATCCTTGTCATCGGGATCGATTTTTTTGCAGGCCTCGTAGATTTCGGTGACGTCCGTAGCACCAAGGCTTGCCATACCCAAAGCTTTGGTAACTTGGTATGACATCATGTAGTTATTGGGCCAGCGGCTGAACTCAATTGACATTTCGACATCCTCCTTGTCAAGTTCCAGTGATTGTAGTTTTTTTACTACAAGTAATTTTTACATCCAAAGATAAAGCTTCTTTAAAGGAAAAATAAAGGTTTATAAAGAGAATATAAAAAACTATAAACCGCTAAAAAACAAAGTTAAAGGCTATTGCCTGGGTATTGACACCCGGCAGTAGCCTTTAACTTTGTTGTAAAAGAAGATATGCAAAAATAAAGTCAGCGTTGTGCCGCCCGGGGAAGGCTGAATCTTATCCCCAAACCGCCATATTCGGAAGAGTAGGCAACAATTTCGCCCCCGTGATGTTCAATAATCGATTTACAGCTTGCAAGCCCCAGCCCCAGCCCGCCCTTTTGGATTTGCCGCGATTTATCCACAGTGAAAAATTTGAGGAACAGAGAAGAAATATCCTTATCCGGCACTCCCATTCCATTATCCTCGATTTGGAAATAGGCATAACGTTCTAGCGGGTATCCGGTCATATACACTTTCAGCTTATTCTTCCCTCCATATCTTACAGCATTGCTAAAGAGGTTGCCGAAAACCCGGCGGATCATCGGTTCATTGACCATTAGCAATATATTTTCCGTGAATGAATGACGGCAAGTCAGCTCGTAGTCAAGTCCCGCCAACTCGTACTCATATTCAAGAGCAATTTTTTCAAATAATATTGATGCTTGTACAGGTTTAGCTACCATGGATTCCAACTCCAGTTTTTCTTTGGTGAAGCTGGAGAAATCATTGATGAGTTCGACCATATATTCTGACTTCCCTTGAATCAAATCATAATATTCCTGCTTTTCAGTTTCTGGTAGGTCCTTGTGTGTAGCCAGCAGTTCAGTAAAACCGTTAATAGATGTCAGGGGTGTTTTCAAATCGTGGGCGATTGCCGCAATCATATCGGTTTGCTCTCTGTGGGCGAGTTGAAGCCTATGCTCCATCTTATTGAAGTGCTTATAAAGTTCTCCGATCTCGTCATTACTCCTCAATGCTAACGGAGGCATGGGATGTACAATATTTACTTCTTCCAGCCTGGTATTCAGAAGCCGAATGGGCTTCTCTATGCAAAAATAAATATAGATAATCAGAATAATAAATATACAACAAGCGATGGCGAATATGGGCAAAAGCAATGCTATATATCGTGAGTCCAACAATGTACCGCGTATAGGGGAATATACTGCAAAGACAAACTTTAAGTACATTCCAATGGAAAACATAAGAATTAGAAGCATCAGCAGGAATAAGAGGGGAAGTTTTATTTTCAGTTTCATACTATTGCTCTCTTTCCGTATATTTATATCCTATGCCCCATATGGTTTTAATAAAGTTATGATCAGGCCCCAGTTTCTTACGGATATTTTTGATATGGACCGTTACGGTATTTATTTCTCCGTATTCGTCTCCCCAGACCTTCTCATAGATCTGCTCACGACTCAATACCTGATTGGGGTGACACATAAGAATAGACAAAATTTGAAATTCTTTCGTTGATAAGTCGAGCTTCCTGCTATGCAGGAATACTTCAAACGTCTTATCGTTCAAAATGAGCGGAGCATCCGCCTTTTCGCTACTGGGACTAAGTTCATCCCACTCTTTAAACAGTCTGTCCATTTTTCTGAAGTGGGCCTTTATCCTGGAGGCAAGCTCCTGAATACTGAAAGGTTTGGTCATATAATCGTCTGCTCCTATTTCGAGCCCAACGATTTTATCAATGTCCTGATCACGCGCACTTAAAAACAGAATTGGAACATTATAAGATTTTCGGATACATCTGCAGACATCAAATCCATCCATATCAGGCATCACTATATCAAGAACGATGAAATCAATGTGGTTTTCTTCTAATGCAGATAGGGCTTCTTTCCCAGAACATGCCGAAATTATTACAAATTGCTCGTACCTTAAACTCTTTGTAATGAGTTTTACAATTTCTTCATCGTCGTCTACAACTAATATCGTTTTTGGCATCTTTATACCTCCCAACCTCTTTAAATGGCCTTCATTTATAACACAAGAGCCGTATGGACTTGAATTGACAAAAAAATGGAGCTCAAAGCGCCTTCCAGTTCCGGATACGCTGGAATAAGAGCTTGAGCAACGCCATTTCAAGTTCCAGGATTCTTTGGTACCGGCTATTGTAGGCTATTCTTAAACACTTGATGATCAAAATTACGCAAACGAATCTGGTATAAATAATATTCTCTTCATCTTGTTGATGCAATCGTCCACTTAGTAAATAGAATCAAGGCATAAATATTGAATTACCAAGATTTTATTTCTCCTTGTTAATCTATCCAGAGTGTCTCTGTGCTCTGTATACACATACTCCATTAACGAGATCTCATTTAGTATTATTAGGTCAGCCAGATTACAGGGATGAAATTTTGTATACTTGGAGAGGAATTAATTCAATAAATGGTGTTTAGGGACCAATCAGAATGGATAGAAATAGGGGGGATTTTGATCATTATTTAGAGGAATAAAGCCTAGTTTAAATAATTCGAACAAAAAAACCCTTATTATTCAAGGGTTTTAGCATTTTAGTATGGTCGAGACGACAGGATTTGAACCTGCGACCTCTTGCTCCCGAAGCAAGCGCTCTACCAAGCTGAGCCACGTCTCGTCATTACAGGTTAACTGGTTGTTAACCGCAGGGTTGTTCTAAACAATCCACATTATACGCCTGCAAGTAAGCGCTGTAAATAATCATTTTGCTGCTTCATTTCGTCCTATTCTCTACCCGAGATTGACAGAAATAGGGGCGCTGGCTATACTTGAAATGTTAAAATGCAAATCGGAAAAAACGTTGATGAAATGAAGTACGCCGGAGATTGGCTTGATCAGAGAAGAGGTTCCTTTACGATAGTTTTCGTAATTGGCTGTGAGAACCTTGAAGACAGGCCGGCAGAAAGCTGATTTCGGAGTGCGGGGACAATCCCGCCGGGGGCGCCCGTTAACAGCCGCACAAGGCGATCGTCTGATCATGGTCCGTGACTTCACGGATATTGGCGATAACCAGGGTGGTACCGCGATAATCATCGTCCCTGAATTTATTCAGGGGCGTTTTTTTGTTTTTAATAACTATGAGACAGGGGCTGTACATGATGAAAGCAAGTGAAATCCGTTCCAAATGGCTGCAGTTTTTTGAGAGCAAAGGCCACCGTATCGAGCCGAGCGCATCGCTCGTGCCGCATAATGACCCATCGCTGTTGTGGATCAACGCTGGGATGGCTCCGCTGAAGGCGTATTTTGACGGCCGGGAAATCCCGGAGAATCCGCGTCTGACCAATTCGCAAAAATGCATTCGTACTAACGATATTGAGAATGTAGGCAAAACGCGCCGCCACCATACGTTCTTTGAAATGCTGGGTAACTTTTCCATTGGTGATTATTTCAAGGAAGAGGCTATAACCTGGGCTTGGGAGTTTCTGACCGGCAAGGAATGGATTGGCTTTGATCCGGAACGTATTTCCGTAACGGTATATGCTGAGGATGAAGAAGCCTTCAAGCTGTGGAATGAAAAGGTTGGCCTGCCCGCAGAGCGCATCATTAAGCTGGGTGACGACAACTTCTGGGATATCGGTGAAGGCCCTTGCGGCCCCTGCTCGGAAATCTTTTATGACCGCGGCGAAGCCTACGGCAGCGACATGTCCGATCCAGAAATGTATCCGGGCGGGGAAAATGAACGCTGGCTCGAAGTGTGGAACCTCGTATTCTCGCAGTTCAACCATAACAAGGACGGCAGCTATACGCCGCTTCCGAACAAGAACATTGATACCGGTGCAGGTCTGGAACGCTTCGCGTCCATTCTGCAGGATGTGGATTCCAACTTTGACACCGATCTGTTCCAGCCGATCATCCAGAAGACGGCCAAGCTTGCAGGTGTAACCTACAAGGACAACCTGGAACAGGATATTGCACTGAAAGTAATCGCCGACCACATCCGGACTGTAACGTTTGCTGTAGGGGATGGCGTGCTTCCTTCCAATGAAGGCCGCGGCTACATTATCCGCCGTCTGCTCCGCCGCGCGGTGCGATACGGGAAGACACTTGGTCTAGACCGTCCATTCCTGTTCGACCTTACGGAGACTGTGGGCGAAGTGATGGGTGTCTACTATCCATCCGTTGTCGAGAACCGCGAATACATCGCCAAAATCATCCGTACCGAGGAAGAGCGTTTCCATGAAACGCTGTCTGACGGTCTGGCCATCCTGGGCGAGATCAGCGCCAAAGCAAAGGCTGACGGGCTCAGTTCCATTGCCGGCGCCGATGCGTTCAAACTGTATGATACTTATGGCTTCCCGTTTGACCTGACTGAGGATTTCGCCTCCGAGCAGGGCCTCACCGTGGACCGCGAAGGCTTCGACGCCGCCATGCAGGAGCAGCGCGACCGTGCCAGAGCCGCCCGTCAGGACGGCGGTAGCATGAAGGTTCAAGGCGGACCGCTGGCTGAGCTGACGGTTAAAAGTGAATTTGTTGGTTATACTGACTCCGTAGCAGAGTCTAAAATATTGGCTATTGTTGCCGGCGGTACATTGGTGGACATCGCAGGCGAAGGTACCGATTGCCAGGTTATCCTGGAGTCCACGCCATTCTATGCTGAAAGCGGCGGCCAGGTCAGCGACACCGGTCTTCTGACCGGAGGTTCGGTGACAGCCAAGGTAACAGGACTGTTCAAAGCTCCGCACGGCCAGCATGTTCATCTGGTTACTGTGGAAGCCGGGGAGCTGAGAGTGGGCGACAGTGTCCGCGCCGAAGTGAACCGGGAGCAGCGTGAAGATATTGTTAAGAACCATACGGCAACTCACCTGCTGCATAAAGCACTCAAAGAAGTGCTTGGCGGTCACGTGAATCAAGCCGGCTCTTTAGTAGAAGGCGCACGTTTGCGTTTTGACTTCTCACACTTCGGCGCAATTACGCCGGAAGAGCTGAGCGACATTGAACACCGGGTGAATGCGCAAATCTGGCGCGGCCTGGATGTAGTCATTGAGAACAAGCCGATTGACGAGGCCAAGGCTATGGGTGCCATGGCACTCTTCGGCGAAAAATACGGCAACATCGTGCGCGTGGTTCAGGTTGGCGATTACAGCCTTGAGCTGTGCGGCGGTATCCATGTTTCGAACACCTCGCAGATCGGGATCTTCAAGCTGGTCAGCGAGAGCGGCATTGGCTCCGGGGTCCGCCGGATCGAAGCGGTAACCGGACGTTATGCGTACCAGTTCACCGAAAGCCAGCTGGATCTGCTGAAGCAATCGGCAGGACTGCTGAAGTCTTCGCTGAACGATGTGCCAAAACGGATTGAAGCGCTGCATGCCCAGGTCCGTGAGCTGTCCCGTGAGAATGAATCCCTGCAATCTAAGCTGAGCGCAACCTTTGCTGCCGAACTGACCAGCAGTGTGAAAACGGTAGGCGGCGGTACACAGCTGCTCGCGGTTGCCGTTCAAGCTGGTAATATGGACGCGCTTCGCTCGACTGCCGATGAATTGAAATCTAAGCTGCCGGATGCTGTACTTGTGCTGGGTGCGGCTATGGACGACAAAGTCAACTTTGTTGTATCGGTTCCGCAGGACCTCGTCAAAAAAGGCTTCCACGCCGGTAAGCTGGTGAAGGAAATCGCAGCGGTATGCGGCGGCGGGGGCGGTGGACGTCCGGATATGGCGCAAGCCGGAGGCAAGGATGCATCCAAGCTGGGCGAAGCTCTTCTGAAAGCCGAGGAGCTTGTAGCCGCTCAAGGTTAAGCGGTAAAAGTGACGGAGCAGGTTTCGGAGCTGCTGCATAACGCCAGGAATCACTGGATTTTGCAGCTGCAGACAGATGGATATGGAAATCGGAAATGAGGGTTACCGCAGCGGTACTGAGAGCAATATATCAGTACCGCTGCTTTATTCACGCAAAGCTGGAAAATGTATATTTTTTGTCAATATTCACTTTCAGCGAACATCTGCAATAGCTTAAAACCCAAAAAAATCTCTATTTTTGTAGATGAAATACCAAAAAAAGCGTTACCATGATGGCAGGATTTCCTCGTTGGGCCATGAATATGTTATGATGAGGGCAGCAAGTCAGCTGTACAGCAGCAACTTTGCGAAGCCGCCCAATAAGCGGGTGATTTTGCAGAAGGAAGGTGTCACAAATGGACTCCATGGACAAAACGGTCAAATTCAATGTAAAGGGCGATGAGAAGGAAGCCTCCTCCCAGGAAATACTGCTCGCAGTATACGATGCGCTGGTGGAGAAGGAATACCATCCCATCAACCAGATCGTAGGGTATCTTATTTCTGGAGATCCGGCTTACATTCCGCGCCACAACAATGCGAGAAGTTTGGTCCGGAGGAAAGAACGTGATGAGCTGATTGAGGAACTGGTTCGTTTCTACCTCGCCAATCATCGGGTGGATCATCCGAAATGATGAAGAAGCTGGGTCTGGATTACGGCGACCGCAGAATCGGAGTTGCCACAAGTGATATTTTTGGATGGACAGCACAAGCTCTGGAGACGATTGAGCGGCGCGGCAACGGAAATGAGTTCCTGCGTATCCGCGAACTGGTCAAGGAACATGAGATTGGAGAGATTGTAGTTGGCCTTCCGAAGAATATGAACGGCTCAGTAGGACCCCGTGGTGAAATCTGCATCGAATTTGCCGATAGGCTTCGGGAAGAACTCGAAATGCCCGTACACCTTTGGGATGAGCGTCTGACGACGGTATCTGCTGAGCGGATGCTGATTGAAGGGGACGTCAGCCGGAAGAAACGCAAAGGGATTGTAGACAAAATGGCTGCAGCCCTGATTTTGCAAAATTTTTTGGATGCTAACAGTAAAAGGTGAGGGGTGTGTTAGATTGACAAACGAGCAGATTGGCCAAGAAGAAGAACCGGAAATTATCTACATTCCTGATGAGGAAGGTAATGAAGAGGAATTTGAGGTCATTATGAAATTTGAAGTCGACGGTTCGGATGCCAAGTATATGATGGTGGTTCCGCTGGATTCCGAGGATGAAGAGAGCGATGAGGTGTATGCGTTCCGTTATGAAGAAGACGGTGATGATCTTCAGCTCTTTATGATCGAGAATGATGAGGAATGGGCAATTGTTGAAGAGACCTTCAATACGTTGGTAGATGAGCTAGACGGAGGAGCGGAGAATGACTGATTTTTCCGCCGATCAGGTAGTTTGGACTTCAAAGCTCAAAGAAGTATATGGAGAAACAGTGGAACTGGAAGACGAGCAGGGTAAATCTTCCGTTTACGATATTATTGCCGAATTTGAAGTTGGTGACCGCGCGTATGCGGTGCTTACCGGTTCCGGGAGAGCCGCCGAACAGGAGATTCTGCGGATTGTGGTTTCGCCTGACGGGCTTCCCGAACTGGAGAGCATCGTGGATGACGAGGAATGGGAAAATGTCAACGAGCTGTATGACGAGCTGACTTTTCCCGCTAACGTGAGCGAATAAGCTTCCATATGTACGCTATAGCAAGGAGTGGCACGGAAGAGGGCGGGGATTTTTCCGCGCTCTTTTTGCTTGAAATAGAAGTTTTGGAGAAAAGGAAGCCGCTTCTTTCGGAGGACGGTGAAGCCGTTTCCACTTGTGCAATGCATATGTCCGCAAAAATATATGTTGAATTTGAGACAATACAATTTTATACTTTATAGTCGGAAAGTGAGGAGTGACATTTGAAAGCTGCAATCCGCACCTTGGCTCTTATTATCCTTTTGCTAGCTGCAATCGGCGGGGGAGGAGTCTGGTACATCTGGAATGGCATGCAGCCGGTGAAGCCGGCAGGCCCGCCGGTAACCTTTACGATAGAGAAGGGTATGGGCAGCGCGAAAATTGCCGACCTGCTCGAACAAAACGGCATTATACGCAAAGGATTATTTTTTAGAGGCTATCTGAAATGGGTCAAGGAAGGGTCCAGCTTCAAGGCAGGCACATATACCGCCAGTCCAGGCGACACCTATGATTCACTCATTGCCCGCCTGAATGCAGGGGATGTGGTGAAGAAGGATACCGTTTCATTTACGATTCCGGAGGGATATACGGCCAAGCAGGTTGCTAATAAGCTTGCTGTAGCCTGGAATCAGAAACCCGAAGTATTCCTGAAAATTATAGATTCTGGAGCGGGTCTTGAAGCCGTGGGCAGACTGGGTATTCCTGAAGACAGCAAGCTTCGCCACCGCCTGGAGGGATATTTGTTTCCGGAGACGTATGAGCTTGTGAAGGAGAGTACACCGGAGCAGGTTGTTGAAGCGATGCTGGAGCAGCTTGAGAAGAAGCTGGACAGTATTAAAGGCTGGCAAGGCAAGCTGAAGAACCGCGGACTCTCCTTGCATGAACTGCTGACAGTGGCCTCGCTTGTAGAGCGTGAGGTCGTAGTGGACAGTGAACGTCCGATTGTGGCCGGAGTTATCTATAACAGGCTGGATAAAGGGCAAAAGCTGGAGATCGATGCGACTGTTCAATACCTGCTGGACAAACAGAAGCAACGGCTGTATGAGAAGGATCTGAAGGTCAACAGTCCTTATAATACCTATAAAAACGAAGGTCTGCCGCCTGGGCCGATCAGCAGTCCCGGTCTTGCATCCATTGAGGCGGCCCTGACGCCGGAAGCTTCGGATTATTATTTCTACGTAACCAAAAAGGATGGCTCACAGGGTCATTTGTTCGGCAGGACCTATAAGGAACATTTAGCCAATATCAAAAAAAGTGAACAAAATTCACAGTAACCTATTAAAATAGAGTGTGATGCGGTTTGAACCGCGAAGTAGGAGGGTGCAACATGAATAACAAACCGGAGCTGCTGGCGACAGCCGCTTCCTTGGAAGAAGCAGCTGTGCTGCTGGAGGCCGGGGCAGATGCGCTGTTGATTGGCGATGACCGCTTTGGCATGCGTCTGGCAGGCCATTTCTCGCTGGAGGATACCGCGAAGGTCGTCAAGCTGGCTCACGCCAAAGGCTGCAAAGTCTACGCAGGCCTGGGCGGTCTAATGTCGAACCGGCTGCTGGACGAGCTTCCCGCTTATGTAAAAGCCATTGGGGTACTGGGTGTAGATGGCATCGAATTTGGTGATCCGGCTGTGCTCGCCGCAGTGAAGACGGAAGCGCCGGGACTGAAGCTGCACTGGAATGCAGAAATGACTTCAACCAACTATGCAACCGCCAATTACTGGGGCCGCAAGGGTGCTTCGCGGGTTGTTCTGGCCCGTGAGCTGAACATGGATGAAATGACAGAAATGGTGCCCCTGCTGGAAGTTGAAGCCCAGGTGCAGGTACACGGCATGACGAATATTTATCATTCCAAGCGCAAATTGGTCGCAAGCTACATGGCCCACCAGGGCCGTCCGAGCGACGGCGGAAGCCTTGGCAAGGAGCGCGGACTGTTTCTGATCGAAGCTGAACGCCCCAATGAAAAGTTTCCGATATACGAGGATGAGAATGGCACGCATATTATGAGCTCCGATGATATTTGCATCCTGGAGGATCTTCATTTTCTCCTGAAGGCAGGAGTGCAGAGTCTGAAGATTGAAGGACTCCTGAAGCCGGTTGCCTACAACGCAGCCGTCGTTAAGGCTTACCGTCATGCGATTGACCTCTACACTGCCAATCCTGAAGGCTATGCCTTCCAAGAGGATTGGATGGACGGCATACGTGCGCTGCAGGACCCTGAGCGTGAGCTGTCCTTCGGCTTTTTCTACAAAGAACAGGTATATTGAAAAATAATAAAAAAGTCAATGACTCAGCTTTTTAAAATAGATCTATAAGCAACATTCAGGTGTAGCAGCGGAGGGGAAGTTTGGAACTGTAGGAGCGTCAGCGCCCGCCTTTAGGTTTGGATTTCTACTGCGGCCGGAGGTCCAAACATTCCCCGCAGCTGCGTTCAACACCAAAATGTAAGGTTTTTAGCTATTTTAACTGGTGAGACAATGGAGGGGAGAACAGGAATGGGAACCATGACCAAGCAGCAGCACAAGGGCAAACGTTACCGTCTGGACAAACCGGAGCTCCTTGCTCCGGCGGGCAATCTGGAGAAATTGAAATTCGCCGTGCATTATGGTGCGGATGCAGTATATATTGGGGGACAGAAATACGGCCTGCGCTCGGGAGCGGATAACTTCAGCTTCGAGGAGATGCGCGAGGGTGTGGAATTTGCCAAAAAATACGGCGCCAAGGTCTTTGTCGCTACGAATATTTATGCCCACAATGAAGATATCGCAGGGATTGAAGAATACCTGCGTAACCTATATGAAGCGGGGATCGCTGCCATTATCGTGGCCGACCCTGCCATCGTTGATACCGCCCGCCGCCTGGTGCCGGGCCTTGAAGTTCATCTGAGCACCCAGCAGTCCACACTCAACTGGCAAGCCGTATCTTTCTGGAAGGAAGAAGGGCTTCCGCGTGTCGTCCTCGGCCGCGAAACGAGCCTTGAGGAAATCGCCGAAATCAAGCAGCATGTCGATATTGAAATCGAGAGCTTCATCCATGGAGCGATGTGCTCCTCGTACTCCGGCCGTTGCGTGCTGTCTAACCACTTCACGGACCGCGATTCGAACCGTGGGGGCTGCTGCCAGTCCTGCCGCTGGAAATACGATCTGTTCGAGGATGCCCGCCCTGAAGGCACTTGGGTATCCGAGGAGGAACAGGCCCAGGCACAGCAGTCTCCTCTGCCGCTGCAGCCGGGAGTAACCCAGCTTCCCCTGCATCAGCCGGAGGATAACCCGTTCTCGATGGGTTCCAAGGATTTGTGTATGCTGGAGAGTATTCCCGAGCTGATCGAGGTCGGCATAGACAGCTTCAAGATTGAAGGACGGATGAAGTCGATCCACTACGTGGCGACGGTTGTCAATGCCTACCGCAAAGCCATCGATTCCTATATGGCTGACCCTGAAGGGTACGTACTGAAGCCGGAATGGCTGGAAGAGCTGCAAAAGGCGGCGAACCGTCCGCTGAACACCGGATTTTTCTACGATACGCCGGATCATGAGGATCATATTTATGAGCCGGAAGAAAAGGCTGCGCCTTATGACTTCGCCGGACTGGTGCTGGAGTACGATGCGGTTAGCGGAACCGCGCTGATTCAGCAGCGCAATCACTTCAAGCCAGGGCAGGAAGTGGAGTTCTTCGGACCTGACAATACGTTCTTCAAACAAACAGTAGGCGAGCTGTGGGACGAGGAAGGTCAGCCGCTTGATGCGGCACGTCACCCGCTGCAGCGGGTACGAATGAAGGTCGATCAGCCTGTGGCTTATTTCGACATGATGCGCAAGAAGAAATAGTGTGTTTGTGAGTTCGTTTTGTGTTCTTTACAGGAATGCACCTCATATTGAGGGGCATTCCTTTTTGGTATATAGAATAAAATGGAAAATGACTAAAATATATAAAGATTCTGTGGTAATTTCTAAAGAAAACTAAGAAATTGTACCTACACTGCCGATATAAATAAGAGCGAACGCTTACATATGTCTTCTAATCTAACTGGCAGGTGATTATGATGGTTGCTCCTAAACGGGAGAGCAATGGGGAAGAGCGGAAAGAGAGAAGGATGAAATTGACAAAGAAGAATAAGACCAACAAGAAACAACCGTCGAACGTCCAGAAATCTGATACAAACCTTACAGATGAAGTACAGGAAACAGTAAAGAAGGCTGCCCCAACTAATAAACGTATAGGCTCAGGTCTTTCTGCTAAGGGAATGCTGCATGGTTCCGTAAGTCAGATCAAGAGGGTCAATCCTAATAAGTCGGTTGGGGTCAAGCTGTTCTTGATCTTTTTATCCTCCATTGTGGTAGTTGTACTGGCTCTGGGGCTATTGTCCTATAGTAAAGCTAAGAACACGATTAAGAATAATGTGTCGGAAGCTAACCGCCAGACGATTATTCAGACCTCGGAGAAGCTTGATATTACACTGAAGCAATATGAAAATTTGGCCATGCAGCTCTTTTTTGATCCGCAAATGCAGAACAATCTGACAGATCTGGCCTCTGCAGAATCCAGTTACGATAAATTCGTGGCTACGGATGCGATGAATAAAAAGCTTTCCAGCCAGACGACTACAGACTCTAATATTGTAGCGATTACACTGATTCCGACTTCCAAAGATTTTGATATTGTTTCAAGTGGAAGCTCCAGCATGAAGCTGGACAGTGTCAGAGATCAGGCATGGTTCAAAACAGTGGTTGCAAATGCCGAGAGCTACAAGAGCTATTATTCCGGTGAGGAAAAATCGGCACAGAACTATTGGTTCCCTACATCCGTAGCAGGAGAAAACGGGAAGAATATTGCGATGGTCAGATCACTAAAAAATCTTGGAGCCAATTCAGGATATGTGATTATGCTTGAACTGAAGAATACACTGCTGGAGGAAGCCTTCAAGAGCGTAACACTCGGAGATGGTTCACGGATTCAGCTCGTAGCACCTGACGGGACCGTAGTGGCTTCCTCCATTCCTGAAGAGGATGGCAAGGTATCGGAGCTTGGATTTATTAAAGAGAGCAAGACCAACAGTAAGAGCCAGGATGCCACGGACGCAAAAGGCGAAGATGTTCTGGCTGTCTACAGTCCTATGGCCAAAGCGGACTGGAAGCTGACAGGTATTGTCCCTACCGGTGAACTGGTGAAGGCTGCAACTCCAATTCTGTTCACAACCTTTCTGGCTGCTGCTGCTGCTGCGCTACTGGCCGTGCTGGTCGGTATTGGGATGGTACGGATGATTGCCCGCCCGCTGGCCCGGTTGAAGGATCTTATGGTCGAAGGTGCAAAGGGCGACCTGAGCGTACGCACCGAATATGTATCCAAGGATGAAATTGGTGAACTGTCGGCATCCTTTAATACGATGATGGAGCGGATCACCGAACTGGTTGCCCAGACAACGGATACCGCACGTGAAGTGCTGGAAACCGCTGGTGAACTTGGTGATGCTTCACGCAAGACAGCGATTTCCGCGAAGGAAATTGCGGCAGCTACGGAAGAGATTGCCGGTGGCGCAGGAAGCCTTGCACAGGAGGCTGAACGTGGCAATGAGCTTACGGATCTGATCGGAACTCAGATGCAGAGCGTCATCGCAGCGAACGCCGAGATGGATGAAGCAGCCCGCGGAGTGGGAGAAGCCAGCGGTCAAGGTGCGAAGCAACTGGAAGAGTTGCTGACGCAGACCAGCCGTACTGGTGAGATGACTACTGCACTGGTTGATCGGGTCAACAATTTGAAAGAAACGGTATTCTCGGTCATCAAGGTGCTGGATGTGATGAAGAATATTACACAGCAGACGAACATCCTCTCGCTCAATGCGACGATCGAGGCAGCAAGAGCTGGTGAAGCAGGACGCGGATTTATGGTTGTAGCTGATGAGGTCCGGCAGCTGGCCGACCAATCCAAACAGTCCATCGCCGTTGTAGCCGGCATTACCGATAAGATTATTACGGAAATGAATGAGACAGTGGCAGTGTTGTCCGAGGTTGCACCACTCTTTAAACAGCAGATGAGTTCGGTGAAGAGCACCAGTGATATCTTCGTATCCGTACAAGGGCAAATGGAAGATTTCATCTCCAGTCTGGAGTCGGTTACCGGAGCCATTGACAGTCTGAATCATTCGCAGGGCGTCTTGTCGGATGCCATGGGTAATGTAAGCGCAGTGGCCCAGCAGTCCTCGGCCACTTCGGAAGAGGTTGCTTCCCTAAGCAATGAACAGCAGAATGTCAGCGATCAGCTCGTTGCACTCTCCGGCAAACTGGAAAGCGTCTCAACCCAGCTGAAAGATAAGCTCTCCCTGTTTACGATTTAATAAAGATTAAGAGTTTCTAACCTCTAGTGAACAAGCGTTCCGCAAGCCGGCAATCGGCAGCGGGGCGCTTTTTTTTGCAAGATATTCAACGCTTGGTAATGTAATTTCCTTGTACATCAGGGAACTAACACGTATAATTATTTTGTTAGGGGATTGTTATTTTTTCTTAAAATGTTAGGTGAAGCTGGAACAAGGAGAAGGACCGAATGAAAGCAAAACGCAGTCACACCTGGTGGTCCTATGTGGGGGACATGAGCATGGAACGTAAGCTACTCCTCGTCTTCCTGATTATTATTACACTTCCGCTTTCGTTCATCAGTGTGATCAGCTTCAAGAGCTACTCCGAATCGATTCAGGCGAACACAGTTGCCTATTCAGAGAAGCTGATTGACCAGATGATGGATTCTATTGATGACTATATTGAGGATATGAAACGGATTTCGTCCATGCCTGCCTATGTTAACGATATCAAGCAGAATTTGATCCGCTCGAACCGCTATTATGAACAACAACAGATGATGGAGAGCAAAGGGAGCAGCACACAGGTTGCTCCTGGCGATTTTGATTTGCTGCTGTCCATTCAGCGGGGCATTGAAGGGAATATCTCTTTCATTAACAATATTAAGCGGGGAACCAACTCGGTATATATTTTCGACGGCTACGGCAATGGATATTATTCTGCCAAGGATGGCGGTGTACGTCTGGACCTGAAACAGAGCTACAAATTTTGGAGCGAGAAGGCCAAGAATTCCAGTGGCGAGGCGCTGCTCTTTGGCACCCAGGCGTATACGAGCAATCTGCAGAGCACCCGCTATGCTTTTACTGTGGTCCGCAAAATTGTCGACGGGCTGTGGAATCCGATTGGACTGATTGCAGTGGAAGCCAACATCAGCAATCTGGAAAATCAGGTGGCCGAACTGGATACCGTAACCCACGGGAAGTCAATCATTGTGGATGAGGACGGCAAAGTGATTTTTGACAGCGAACAGAGACTTCTCACGACCGATATTTCCCATACCAGCCTGTTCCGTCAGGCTTCAGGCAATGCCGGGAGTTTTTATGATACCGTGTCAGGCAAGGAACGGCTTAATATTTATTCAAGCTCTTCCAAGACCAATTGGAAAGTCATCATTTCTATTCCTGTGGATGAGCTAACGCGCGGGGTGAAGCTGACCCGTAACGCTACCTTTGCCGCTACCCTGATTATTATCGTGCTGGCGCTGATCATTTCGATTATTCTGTCGTTTGCCTTAACCAAACCGCTAACCCAAATGATCGAGCTGATGAAAAAGGTGCAGAACGGCGATCTGGATGTGACTTTCCGCGTCAGACGGCGGGATGAGATTGGCCTGCTCGGCCATCAATTCAACCGGATGCTGGCCCGTATCCGGCAGCTGATTCAGGATATATACCGGATTGAGGAACAGAAGAAAGAGGCAGAGCTGCAGGCGCTGCAGAGCCAGATCAATCCGCATTTTATATACAATACATTGGAATCCATCCGTATGACTGCAGAGATCAATGATGACGTGGAAGCCGCGGATATGATCTCCATTCTGGGCAAGCTCCTGCGTTACAGTACCAGTGAGTTGTCCGGTATAACGACCATGAAGCAAGAGCTGCTGTATGTCCGTAATTATGTCGAGCTGCTGGGCTGCCGGTATCCCGGAAGGTTCGTGCTGCAGATCGATGTTCCCGAGACGCTGGACAACTACTCCATGATTAAGCTGGTTTTTCAGCCGATCATTGAGAATGCCGCCTACCATGGATTGGATGATACCAAGGACCAGATGCATCTTAGCATTAAGTGTGAAGTCACAGAGCAGAAGCTTCTGTTCCATATCCGGGATGACGGCTGCGGGATGGAACAGGCTACACTCGATAAGCTGAGCGACAGTCTGAAGCGTGAAATGCCTCCGAAGAAAAGCATCAATGGGGGCATTGGGATGAAAAATGTTCATCAACGGATTCAGCTTCATTATGGAGCAGCCTATGGCATTGAGGTCTTTAGCAAGCTGGGGGAAGGGACGGATGTGATTTTATCCCTGCCGCTTCTGAGTCCGCTCGACCAGGAAATGAAGGGAAAAGAATAGAGGAGGAGTCCGCTTGAAACGGATGAAATTACGTTGGCCCATGCACACCATTCTGCTGCTATTCCTGCTGTCTGCCGGCTGTGACGGCCGAGGCAATCCACAGGCCCTGCCCTCGCCAACCCCTGCCGGAGGTGATAGACCATCAGAATTGTCCGGTACCATCGTAATGCTGACGAACCGGATTGATTTGATTGAGAATGGGACGTTCAAAGGCTACGCCGATAAGTTCAAAAAGAAATATCCGGGAGCTAATGTGGAATTTGAGGGTTTGTCCAATTATGCCACTGACATTCTGGTCCGTCTGTCCACCAAGGATGCGGGGGATGTGCTGCTGCTTCCGGTGAACCTGCCGGCTAAAGAGCTGGGACTTTTTTTTGAACCCCTGACCGATGAATTGGCTGCACAGGAGAAGTTCACCACCTTCGCCACGTATGACGGCAAAAGATATGGGTTGTCCACCGGCACCACTACGAGCGGAATTGTCTACAACAAGCAGGCTTTTAAAAAAGCCGGGATTGAGAAGGTGCCTCAAACGCTTAATGAATTCTATGCAGCCAGCGCCAAGCTGAAGCAGGCAGGCATTATCCCGCTCTATATGAATTACGGTGCTGTCTGGCCGCTGCGGGATTGGGGCGACAACCTGGTTAATTATATGTCAGGCAATCCTGATTACCTGAACAATATGGTGCATGAGGACAGTCCCTGGAGGATCGGTAATGAATGGGGCCGGGCGCTTGAGATTGCCAGGACCATGCTTGCCAAAGGTTATGTGGAGGATCAGCTGTTCTCGAATAACTGGGAGATCTCCAAGACCATGCTGGCCAAGGGGGAGGCAGGGATGTATCTTCAGGGCAACTGGACGATCCGCCAGATTCTGGATGCCGGTGCGAAGTCTGAGGATATTGGCTTTTTCCCGTTCCCTTATGATAATAATACCAGCCATAACGCCTTGTTGAATCCCGATTGGTTCATAGGAGTAAGCAGGTATAGCAACAACAAGGAGCTTGCGATGGCCTGGGTGAAGTTTTTTGTAACCGAAACCTCTTATACCACGAACTCAGGGTTTCTGCCGGCTGACGAGACGGAGGAGCCCTCGATGCCGCAATACAGCGAGTTTCTCTCCTATCATCCCAAGCTGATCGAGGCTACTGTGCAGTCAGACGCCTTCATCGACATGGCGAACCGGGCGAAGCTGTCCTTCTGGTCGGGAGATTATATCCAGGAGCTGCTTGCCGCACCGGATTTACAGAAGGCTTTTGACGAATTAAATGAGAAATGGAAAGAAGCACGGGCAGGCCAGCAGGCTTCTCCCGGACCACAGGCGGCGGCTGTACAATAAAGATAATCTGGAGGTATTTTCCTATGGCAAAAAAAGTGACCATGCAAAAAATCGCTGACCACCTCGGTGTATCCAAGTTCGTAGTCTCCAAATCGCTCTCCGGCAAAGGCGGCGTGAATGAAACCACCCGGGAGCGGGTCATTCAAGCCGCATCACAGCTGGGGTATTTTACCCAGAAGAATGCATATGTGCAAAATGTCAAACGTCCGTCTCCGGCGTCCGGCAGTGACCGGGGGAAGCAATCTGTGCTCGTGCTGATGCCGAATATCCGGGCGCAGACCCAGGACTCCCTTTATTGGGGGAAAATCATCGATGGCATCGCGCTGGCTCTCGATCAGGAGGGTCTCGGCATGGTCATTGTCTCGGAGCACCGCGCGGATAACTTTATCCATATTCTCAATCCGGGTGGTCTGCTCGGTCTGGTGGGGGTGGGGCAGATTTCCACTTCACTCCTGCTGGAGGTGCACCGCATCGGTCTTCCGATGGTGCTGATTGACCATGAAGACCCGCTGATTCCCAGCGATACTGTGTTCGCCAACAACATTGATTCTATGACCCGGCTCAGCAACCATCTGATGGGCATCGGACATACGCTGTTTCATTTTATCGGCAATATCCGTTATTCCCGGAGTTTCCGTGACCGCTGGATCGGCTTCCGCAGTGCTCTTGAAGAGAATGATATGAAAACGCCAGCCGGTGACGACGAGATGCTGCTGCTGGAGGGCATGGATGACGGCTCGTTCCGTGATGAATTCAAGCTCTGGATCACAAAACGCAAAAAAGCCAAAAGCCTGCCGACCGCACTTATCTGTGCTAATGACTCCACGGCCCTGGCCGTGTGTGAAGTCCTTAGAGAAGAAGGGATATCCATCCCCGCTGATATTTCAGTTACGGGTTTTGATAATATTGAGGATGCCATGCGCGGCGTTCCGCCGCTCACAACGGTACATGTGCCCAAGGAAGCTATGGGCCGGGCCGCGGTAGAGAAGCTGCTGAGCCGTATCCACAACCCTTCTGCGCCGCTGGAAAAAATTCTGATCTCCGCTGATATTGTCCATCGGGATTCGGTCGCAGGACCGCGGGAGTAGCAAGCATTCAGCTATCGTTCATGCACAGGGAGGTTGATAGAATGACAGCAGCACTTATAGACCCGACAACACACAAAGACTGGATGATGCCGCATTCGTTCCAGTGGTATGCCGGGCTGGGAAGTCTCACCGGGAAATACGCCTATCCCTGGAATTCAACGATCACGGGGCCGGATGCAGAGCAGATATTTGCGCAGGAGGTCGCCGGAATGGTTCCGGGGAAAAAAGTGCTCGACGTTGGCTGCGGCCATGGAGATTTTACGATTGGGTGGAGTCCTGTTGTCCAGCGCATAGTCGGCCTTGATGTTACAGCCGATTTTATACATACCGCTAACAGCACTGCCCCTGCCAATGTGTCCTTTGTTACGGCTAATACCAAGATCAGGCTCCCTTTTGAGCAGAATGAGTTCGATTGTGCTTATAACCGTAAAGGGCCTACATCCGCATACCCTGAGCTAACCAGAATTATTCGAAAAGGAGGACAGCTGATCGCCCTCCACCCTGGTGACCGGTTGTCTCCTGAATTGTCAATTCTGTTCCCTGGGTTGTATGGTCCACGGCAGGAAGGGACTCCCGTATTGGACAAGATTAAGCAACGGCTTGATGCGAGCGGATTTGCTGAAGCTGAAATAGAGACGGTGCTCAGTACACAGTACCTGCATGGGCCTATAGACATTGTACGACTTCGCTGCTTTGGGCAAACGTCTGCCGTACATGAAATGGTTATGGAGAGCAGTCTGCCAGAGATCAGCCGGATCTTCGCTCAGCATCAGACTGTCCATGGCCTGCCGACCACGGTAGAATATTACATCGTGCGGGCTACAGTTTAGAGTAGTCGATGGCCGGGAAACGCTGCTGAAACAGGATGGCAAATGGAGGGGGGAGATTATGAAACCGAAGTTAGTTCTGGTTGAAGTTTAGCTCAACATACTATTGAATAATAAAGGCGGCCCTTGGATTTCCACAAGGGCCGCCTTTACTTCTGCTTACTCTCCTATAAAAGAACTTGAGAAGTCAACATTAAGGGTGAAGTAACGGAGGGGAAGTTTGGAACTGAAGGAGCGATAGCGACCGCCTTTGTCTGCGGATTTCAACCGTGAAACACGGTATATAATCAAGAAATCTGCAGACAACAGCGGCCGGAAGTCCAAACATTCCCCGCAGTTACGTTCAACACCCGGGATTGCTAAGCTTCAAGGTTCATTTTAACATTCCGGTCAATCATCGCAATCCGCTGCTGCACGCACGCATAGGAGCGAAGCGGGTCTTCAGGTGTATTCAGCACATAATCCAGCATTTGATCAACCGTTGTGGTAGCCACGTGGATACGGGTGTCGGAGGACGCATAATAGATGTAAATGTCACCGTTATCCCGTGCGATCACGCCGTTGCAGAATACAACGTTGGATACATCGCCAACACGTTCTTCGCCATCGGGAGCGATGAAATGTCCGCCTGGTGCATGCGTGACTTTATTAGGCTCTTCCAGATCGGACAGGAAGGCATACAGCACATAGCGCAGCCCTGCGGCGGTGTTACGGACACCGTGAGCAATGTGCAGCCAGCCGCGTGCTGTTTTGATTGGCGCCGGGCCTTGGCCGTTCTTCACTTCTTTGATCGTATGGTAGTAACGCTGGTCCATGATAGACTCGCTGGTAATTACAGCGTTCTCGATGGTATCCGACAATCCCCAGCCAATGCCGCCGCCGGAACCGGCGTCGATGAATCCATCCTGCGGACGGGTGTAGAAGGCATACTTGCCGTCAACAAACTCAGGGTGCAGCACCACATTGCGCTGCTGTGCAGAGCCGGTCTTCAGGTCAGCAAGGCGTTCCCAGGTCTTCAGATCCTTGGTACGGGTAATACCGCATTGGGCAACTGCGCTGGACAGATCACCATGAGGGGCATCCGGGTCTTTGCGTTCGGTGCAGAACAAGCCGTAAATCCATCCGTCCGCATGCTTCACGAGGCGCATGTCATAGACGTTGATATCCGGGTCTTCCGTTTCAGGCAGCACTACCGGGTGATCCCAGAAGCGGAAGCCGTCCACGCCACTGTCGCTTTCGGCTACAGCGAAGAAGGATTTGCGGTCATTGCCTTCTACACGGGCAACAATATAAAATTTGCCGCTGAGCTCAATGGCTCCGGGATTGAAAATACCGTTAACCCCGATTCTTTCTGCGAAATAGGGGTTGGTCTCCGGATTGAAGTCGTAGCGCCAGATCAGCGGTGCGTGTTCAGCAGTGAGCAGCGGGTGCTGGTAGCGGTCATAGATGCCGTTGCCGTAAGGAACCTTCTCATTTTTGCGGCCAATCAATGCCTCGTAGCGCTCCGTAAGCTTCTGTTTGCGTTCTTGAAAGTTTGCAGTCATTTTATTTTGTCTCCTTTATAGTGGATGTTGAGGTAAGGCGTCCGATCATTTCAAAGCAGGCTCTGCTGTTATGATATGGACATTTCCAGGCGCTGACCTTGGGTGCATGGGCCAGCGGCTGCAGGGCTTCGTCAATCCCCCAATACCATTCGCCATACTTGTGGTCGACGATATATTTGTCAGTGAACGCCCAGGCATTCTCGGCAGCTTCCAGGAAGCGTTGATCACCCGTCAACTGGTACGCATTATAAAAGCCCACAATGGCTTCAGCCTGCGGCCACCAGTCTCTGGACTCTTCAGACTTGTCAATGAATCCGCTCTTGTCCGCTTCATTCCAGATTCCGCCATCCTCAGCAATGCCCTCGGCAAGCACGGCGTCGGCCATGGAAATAGCTACCTTGCGCACACGCTGAAGCAGATCTTCATCTCCAAGCACTTCTGCGGCTTCAACCAGCAGCCAGCTGCCTTCGATATCGTGGCCAAAAGATATGCTCTCGGATTTGACATGCCACTCTTCGTCCAGGAATAGGTGGAAATGTTTGCCGTCAGCATCAATGATATGCTCCAGCATCGTTTCAATCAGTTCAGCCAGCTTCCTCTTCAGCTCTTCCGATTTCCATACCCGGTACAGGCCGGTGTAGCCCTCCAGCACATGCAGATGGGTATTCATAGATTTCTTCTCGTTCATATCCTTCGAGCTGAGACTCAGATTATCTGTCATTTGCCATTCACGGGACAATGCTTCAATATAACCTTTATAAATGGGATCATAGCCGTACTTCTCTACCATATGGAACAGGTCAACTGCTTGCTGCAGCGCATCAGCACGTCCCGTTGCATGGTGGAATTCAGCAAGCGCATAAATGGCAAAAGAATGGCCGTAGATTTGTTTCTTCGGCTGGGAAGGGACTCCATGCGCATCTACCATCCAGAACAAACCGCCGTGTTCTTCATCTATGAAATGCTGGTTCAGATAGTCGAAGGCACGTTCAGCCATCTTTAAGTATTCTGCTGCGCCATACAGGCGGTAAGCGCTCGCAAATGTCCACAGAATCCGCGCATTGAGCACAAGGCTTTTCTCGGCACCGGCAATGACATTCATCTGGTTGTCGATCTCGCCCACAAAGCCGCCATGTGCTTCATCCAGTGTGTGTTCCATCCAGAAGCGCAAAATATTGCCCTTCAGCTCTTCCTCCAGCTCGTTCAGCCATACCTGAGGTGAATTCTTCATTTTGTGGTTCACTCCTTAAAGTTTTGTAAGCATCTGCTTACAGCATTACTTCGTACAAAACCCGCTTCGGAAGCAAAAACTTAAGTGGTGGTCTTGGAGCTGTAATACTCCTTAATAACACCTGCCGCCGATTTCCCGTACATGCAGTAGTCATCGTTCTCTGCTGCAGCCTCCAGTGGATACAGGCGTGCCGGCCAATCCCAGAGCATAAAGCCCTGGACCCAATCCCGGCCCTCACAACTGCGGAACATGGCCTCATAAAAGCGCTTTTGTTCCTCCTCGCTCGGGTCACCCTTAAGTGACCAGTCGTTCGGGATGGCTGCACTGCCGGTGCGGCTTGGGCAGCCTGCTTCCATGAAGAAGAAGGGCTTGCCGCAGCGTTTCACCACTGCCTCAATCCGGTCAAGCTGTGCTTCCCAGTCCAGCTCGGGGTAATAGCCACTGGAGGAAATTACATCAAGGGCATCCCACCAGGTCACATTGTCCTCTTGATACTTGTCGCAATTATAAGTAAGGATTCCGCTGTACACTGTGCGGACTTCTGCAATCAAGGCCCGCCACTCCGCAGCCCGTCTGTCAGACATGACCAGCTCGCAGCCGATGCAGAACATCTCGCAACCGCTTTCTTCTGCAATCGCGGCAAAATGCAAAATAAAGGCAGTGTAAGAACTGAACCAGTCCGACCATTTGGGCTCGCAGGGAACATCCTTATCGAAGAAATTGATGTGAGCGCGCCAAGTGCCGTCTGCACAATTCACAATCGGTTTCAGGCATACCTTCAGTCCAAGCGACTGCGCCTTGCGGATTGCCCATAAGACCTCATCGTCGGTAACTGTGGGTTTATCCGCATAAGGAATTTCCGTGGATTGCGGAGTAGCCTGAACCGCACTGAAGGCGATAGCCGTCCAGTTCGCTCCAGTGACCGATTTCATAAGCTCCATTGAAGCTTCAGCTTCTTCATTTGCCCAGGTCCCGCGTGTGCCCATGAAACCCCAAGTAACGCCTCCGACATATTCATTCTGCAGTGACATCTCAGTAACCTCGCTTTGTCAGAATAGTAGGATAAGGGATCGAAACATTTAGGCGTTTTGTTATCTTGTTATTACTAATTTGTTATTTAACAATAACAAGAATATAATTTAGTTATAACCCTTTTCGGGAGTGATTTCAAGGGTAAAATGGGTAAAGTAAATTCAAGACTAGAAAAGTACAATAGAGCACATATGCTAATGAGAAAATGAAGCTTATAATTGATAATGATAGCGCAAACATTTGTGGATGCAACTAGACTGGAGGCGATTTGTGGTGATCAGGGTCATGATTGCGGACGATGAGGAAGTGATTCGCCGCGGGCTTGAGAAAATCACTTCCAGAATGGATTTGGAAGTTGAGGTTATCGGTTCCTACGGCAATGGGCTGGAGGCCTGGAATCATCTCCGGGATCTTAGCCAGAATGATATAGACCTTCTTATTACAGATATTAAGATGCCGAGAATGGATGGCTTCAAGCTGATTGAAGAGGTGAGAGGGCATCTGAAGCAACTCCCCATAGCGGTACTGAGCGGGTTCAGTGAATTCGAATATGCCCGCCGGGCTATGCGGCACGGAGTACTCGATTATTTGCTTAAGCCCATTGAGAAGGCCCAGTTGTATGATTTGCTAAAAAGTGTGGAAGAGAACAAAAAGCTTCAGCTTGCAGAGGCAGAGCCGGAAAGTGCAGTGCAACTGGCCCCGGAGGGTGGGGAGCATTATGTGGTTGAACAGACCAAAAGCATTCTGGAGAAGGAATACAGCCATAACTTTGAACTTGAACGGTTGGCGGAGACGGTGGGTATGAACGCGAGCTATATCAGCCGGTTGTTCAAATACAAGACAGGCCAGACGATTACAGATTATCTGATAGGCATTCGCATCGCCAAGGCCAAGGAACTGTTGACCGGTCAGCCGGATTTGAAGAATTACGAAATTGCTGAACGGGTCGGCTACAGTGATCCGGTATATTTTAATAAGCTGTTCAAGAAAATGTGCGGCATGACGCCGAAGGATTATAAGAGCCGCTGCAGATAGTGAGGAGTGGCCGAGATATTCATGGCAGAGAAAATCTTATATTATAAACTAGCTCCGCAGCAAAGCGGGGCTATTCTGCGTGCACCGAGTGAAGGGGGACTCCCTGCAATGGGGAGACTCCCTTTTTCTTCATATAATGGTAGATAACAAATTAGGTATATAAAAAACAAAAATAACAAATTGAAGACCAGAAAAAACAATTGAAACCATCGTTTTGGGTTTGGTAACGATTTATAATGTGTTTGTAAGCGATAACATCATCACTTTTCAAACGAAATGGAGAATGAATTAATTTTTCTGGAGTATAATCGTTAATCTGTGGTGCTTGTTGTTATTGTTTTGTTATTATTCGGTTCAAGGTTCAAAATGAAGAGAGGGGTCAAAAAACAATGAAGAAGACCAAAGCAGTTACTAGTCTGGCAGCACTGACACTGATGGCGGGTTTGTTCGCAGGTTGTTCATCGAACAACAATAACACAGACAATGCTACAGCAACCAATGCAGGCAATACTGGAACAAATACCGAGGCGACAACAGCGCCTGAAGGTGACGCAGCCAAGGATATCAAAGGGGATATCACGGTCATCACACAAAGAACGGATATTGTTGATACCGTATTCAAAGACTATGCAGCCAAATTCAATGAGAAATATCCGAATGTCAAAGTAAACTTCGAAGCGCTGTCCAGCTACGAGGATCAGATTAAAATCCGCATGAGCACAAATGATTACGGCGATGTTCTGCTGTTGCCTACAAGTGTAGCCATTAAAGATCTGCCGGACTTTTTTGAACCGCTGGGTAAAATGTCCGATCTGGAGAAGCAATATACCGGGCTGGAAGAACGCAGTGTAGATGGTATTTCTTACGGGATTCCGATCACGGTTAACTTCTCCGGTGTCATCTACAACAAACAAGTATTCAAGGATGCCGGAATTACTGAGATTCCAAGAACTTTTGACCAGTTCTCTGCTGCACTGAAGAGCATCAAGGACAAGACGGACGCGGTTCCTCTCTACACGAACTATGCTGCCGGCTGGACACTGACACAATGGGAAGCGGATCTGGCTACCGTAGCCGGAAATCGTGATTATGTGAATATCGGCCAAGTGGCATCGGATGATAACTTCGTTAAAGGCCAGCCGCACTATGACTTGTACAAAGTATTGTATGACGCTGCCAAGAATGGCCTGATTGAAGAAGACCCTACAACTACGGACTGGGAATCTTCCAAGGCTGACCTGGCTAACGGCAAAATCGGTACCATGATGCTGGGATCTTGGGCAATCGGTCAAATCAAAGGCCTGGCAACCAACCCTGACGATGTAGGCTTCATGCCTTTCCCGACCAACGCCGACAAGGTTCTGGTTCCACTGTCTGACGACTATAACCTGGGTGTAAGCATCCACAGTAAAAATAAAGAAGCTGCAAGAGCTTGGGTGGACTGGTTCATCAACGAATCCGGCTATCCTACCACTGAAGGCGGCGGCATGAGCCCGGTTAAAGGCGCTGAGCTTCCGGAAATCCTGAAACAATTTAATGGCACAGATGTAACGTTTGATACGATTGCCCCTGCAAAAGCCGGTGAAGAGGGCTGGGTTGATGCCATCGACAAAGAAGCTGAAATCGGCCTCTGGCAGCCTGACTTCAAGAAAGTGATCATCGAAGCGGCGATTGGCAACAGAAGAGATTCCTATGACGACATTATGAAAGACCTGAACGATAAATGGAAAGCTGCAAGAGCCAAAGTAACGGCAGCAAAGTAAATTTTGATTAAACGCAGGAGTGAAGACAGATTGAAGAGAACGGGGGGATGCCGGCAGCGGCGTTTTCCCCTTCACTTTTGCGGTGTGGAGAAGGATTTGGAGTGCTAAGCAGTCTTCTTAGGAGGTGTGGAGAGATTGTCCAACTTAAGTTATAAAAATCAGCGGATATTGATCATTGTTTTATTCTCATTAGTTCCGGTAGTTCTGTTGCTGACGTTCTCATATTTGCCTGTATTCAAAATGTTCCAGTACAGTTTCACAAGCTGGAATGGTCTAAGCAAAAACATGGAGTATATCGGCTTTGACAACTACAAGACCATTTTCACCAAACCGGAGTATTTCGCCGTATTCAAGGTGAGCTTGTATTATTTCTTCGCCACCTTCGTCCAAATGGGGCTGGCGCTGTATTTTGCCACGATCTTAAGCTTTAATGTCCGTATGAAGAACTGGTTCAAAGGAATTCTGTTCTTTCCGACACTCTTGAACGGTGTGGCCATCGGATTTATTTTCCTGTTTTTCTTCAAGCCGGAAGGCACCCTGAACACCATCCTTGATCTCGTCGGACTTGGAGCCTGGCAGCAGAAGTGGCTGCTTAACCCCCATCTGATCAATATCTCGCTCGCCTTTGCATCGGTATGGAGATACATGGGAATGAACTTTATCATCTTCCTTGGAGCGATATCCTCCATCGGCAGTGATATTTACGAAGCCTCTGAAATTGACGGAGCCAACCGCTGGCACCAGTTCAGACACATTATTATTCCGAGCATCAAACGGATTCTGCAGCTCAATCTGATCCTCGCGGTAAGCGGAGCGATCGGTGTATTCGAAATTCCGTATGTCATGACCGGTGGTTCCAATGGCAGCGGTACATTTGTCATCCAGACCGTCGATGTGGCCTTCAAATACAGCAAGCTGGGTCTTGCTTCGGCAATGGCCGTAGTGCTCCTGGGTATTGTTGTTCTTGTCACCATTCTGCAGCGTGTTCTGATTAAGGAGGAGAAGTAAGAACTATGCATACTTTAAAATACAACGTAGCCTCTTTCTTCAAATACCTCAGTTTGATTTTGGGAGCGCTGATGGCCCTTATTCCGATCGCTGTCGTCTTTTTCGCTTCATTAAAAACGAATGAAGAGTATGCGACAACGGGTCCGCTTACCCTGCCGGAGAACTGGCTGAATTTCGCTAACTATACCAAAGCTTTTGTGGACGGGAATATGCTCCTGGGCTTCTTGAATACTCTTATTATTGTAGTCATTTCTATTGCCGGTGCTACACTTACCGGATCGATGATGGCATACATTCTGGCACGTTTCCGGTTCAGGGGCAGCAAGCTGCTGATGGGCGCTTTTCTGCTCGCGACGCTGATTCCCGGAGTTACGACACAAGTAGCCACCTTTCAGATCATCAACTCGCTGGAATTGTTCAACACCCGCTGGGCACCGATTCTGATGTACCTGGGTACGGATATTATCGCCGTCTATATATTCATGCAGTTCCTGGACTCTATATCCGAATCGCTTGATGAATCGGCAATGCTGGATGGAGCTTCATACTGGACGATTTACTGGAGAATTATCCTTCCGCTCCTGAGTCCGGCCATTGTAACGGTAATTATTGTGAAGGGCGTAAACATCTACAACGACTTCTACACCCCTTTCCTGTATATGCCAAAAAGCAGCCTGCAGGTGGTCTCCACCGCGCTATTTAAATTTAAAGGTCCGTATGGTTCACAGTGGGAGGTTATCTGCGCCGCTATTATGATCGCCATTATCCCTACACTGATAGCCTTCATAGCTTTGCAGAAGTACATTTACAACGGTTTTGCCCAAGGGTCGGTAAAATAAAATCGGTTCTTCATTTAAATTATTCGCAGCACCGCTGCGCTCACGGAGGGAATTGTACTTATGAAAGAAGTTAAGTTGATCGCCAGTCAGAATATTCCGAATATACCTTGGCAGGACAGACCGGCAGGCAATGATAGTCCGGTATGGAGACACAGTGATAATCCGGTGATCAAACGCAACCCGGCAAAAGGCGTGGCACGTATTTTCAACAGTGCGGTTATTGCCTATGACGGCAGCTTTCTGGGGGTATTCCGTGTAGAGGATAACACTACCCGTCCTCATCTGCGCATGGGCCACAGTGCAGACGGCCTGGACTGGAAAATTGACGATGCACCGATTCAGTTTACAGATGAAGCCGGTAATCCGTACATGCCTCGTTATGCGTACGACCCGCGTCTGGTCCAAGTCGAAGATACCTATTACATCATCTGGTGTACGGATTTCTACGGTGCCGCGATCGGTGTTGCCAAAACCCAGGATTTCAAAACCTTCGTCAGTCTGGAAAATCCGTTCCTGCCGTTCAACCGCAATGGCGTGCTGTTCCCAAGAAAAATAAACGGCAACTTCGTGATGCTGTCCCGTCCGAGCGACAGCGGCCATACGCCTTTTGGCGATGTGTTCCTGAGCGAAAGCCCTGACTTTGTATACTGGGGCAAACACCGTCATGTCATGACCAAAGGCGGTCAAGGCTGGTGGCAGAGTACCAAAATCGGCGGCGGCCCTGCCCCTATCGAGACCACCGAAGGCTGGCTGATGTTCTATCACGGCGTTACCGGAACCTGCAACGGCCTCGTATACAGCATGGGTGCTGTCATCCTGGACAAGGATGAGCCATCCAAGGTCAAATACCGCTCCAAGAACTTCGTGCTGACACCGGAGGAATGGTACGAAGAAAGAGGCTTCGTGAACAACGTGCTCTTCCCTTGCGCTACCCTGAATGATGCTGAAACCGGCCGGATCGCCATCTATTATGGCGCAGCAGACACCTATGTTGGCGTTGCTTACACCACTGTTGAAGAAATCGTCAACTACGTAATCGAAACCCATGAGGAAGTCGGCGACGACGCCGGTTTGGGCAAGATCTAAAACGGTGCTGATCCAAGGCTTTCGGTAACGAAGCTAACCGTATCATGAAATACTGTGCGGTCAGCGCAGCTAGCCTGTGCGACCAGCGCAGCCAACCTTTGCAGCGAGTGGCGGCCATCTCTGTGGCCGTCACGTTGCTGCATCAACCCAAAACCCATGCTTAATGGGTTTTTCATTTTGGGATGGGGAGTGGGGAGTAACGGAGGGGAATGTTGAGTGGAGAAGCGGAGCGTTCGCCTGAAAGCTTTCCGAAGGAAAGCTCGCTTCGAAAGCATATGCAGTTCCCGGATTTCTACCGCCTGGCGGTACAAATCAGGAAATCCGGGAACAACAGCGATCGGAACCAACATTCCCCGCAGTTACGCCGTACACTCCCCATGCCTGCAACCAACGCATTTTGCCAACACAATTCAATCCAACCCTAAGGAGGATTTCTTATGTCCGAAAGATCCCTGCCCCAACTAAAAGCCTACCAAGGCTCCAGCCCGAAGCCTGCCGATTTCGACTCCTTCTGGGAACGTGCCCTGGCTGATCTCGATGCTCAGACGCTGGATTACGAACTGGTACCTGCGGAGTTCACCAGCGAGCTGGCGGAATGCTTCCATCTGTATTTTACCGGAGTAGGCGGTGCCAAAGTGCATTGCAAATACGTGAGACCGAAGAAATCGGAACAAGTGAAAGGACCAGGCGTGGTCATGTTCCACGGCTATTCTTGCGATAGTGGCGATTGGATGGAAAAGGTTACCTACGCCGCACACGGCATCAGTGTACTTGCTATGGATTGCCGCGGACAAGGCGGTTTGTCCGAGGACAACCTTACGGTCCTGGGCACAACCATACGCGGCCATATCATCCGTGGAATCGATGATCCGAGTCCGGACAAGCTGTACTACCGGAACGTGTTCCTGGATACCGTCCAAACGGCACGGATTCTAATGAATATGTCCGAAGTGGACCCGGCACGGGTTGGCGCATTCGGCCTGTCCCAAGGCGGCGGGCTTACCGTAGCCTGTGCTGCCCTTGAACCACGGATTAAGCTGGCCGTTCCGGTCTATCCGTTCCTTTCCGATTATAAACGGGCATGGGAGCTGGATATTACCACTTCCGCTTATGAAGAGATTAACTATTATTTCCGCTTTTTTGATCCGCATCATGAACGGGAAGAAGAGATTTTCAACCGGCTCGGGTACATCGACATTCAGAATCTGGCAGGCCGAATCCAGGCCAAAGTGTTGTGGGTAACCGGACTTGTGGATACGATCTGTCCACCTTCGACACAATTCGCAGCATACAATAAAATCGCAGCAACAAAAGACCTGATGGTATATCATGAATACGGTCATGAGTATCTTCCATATCTTTCTGATCGGACACTGCAGACCTTCATGACCTTGTAACGGGAAGCCGTGCAAGATTATCGTAGATCTGGCGCGGCTCGTGCAGGTGAAGCTAGCAAGGGATTCACAGTGGTGGCCGATGAAATCCGCCAGCTGTCTGAACAGTCCAAGCGCTCCATTGCCATGGTAGCTGAAATTACCAATAAAATCGTGTCGGATATGAATGAGACGGTAGCTGCACTATCGGATGAAAGAAAGACTCTCGAAGTTTAATGTATAGGCAAGGTACAAAGGCTGTGGGCTGATGCCTATATCTGAACATTTCAAGGAAAATTCGCCTCTTTCCAATTGGGAAGGGGCGTATTTTTGCATGCAGGAAGCGGAATGGAAATGTCCTTACGAAAGGAGAGATGTGGGTGGAGCCTTTTGACCGCTGCAGGTAATATATCCGCCATGTGGGCATAATAGATACCATGAAGTTCTTAGTGAGTCAACAAACATCAGGAGGAATGGCTTTGCACAAGCTTGCTCATAAACGTATCATTTGGGGTTCGCTCATCCTGTGTATTTTGTTGGGGGTGTTGATTCTAAGGCTTGCATGGGTCCAACTGCTGCTTAAGGACCGTAAAGTTCCGGGGGCGGAATACACTATGGCCCAAATGGCTGCCATTCAGAGCGAGCGGGAGATGGTGCTGGACAGCGGCCGTGGCCGTCTGTATGACCGCAGTGGGCAGCCGCTGGCGGGTGAAACCGTGTGGACTGCGGCTTTTTTTCCGCAGGAGGAGGCTGAAGCTGCGGCGGACAGCGAGGCGGGTAAGGAACAGTTGCAGCGTCTTGCCACTGTACTGGGTGTGACCTACGAGCAGCTTCAAGCAAGGCGCAAGGGGCTAAAAGAACCGCTGCTCTGGCCGTCCGGCAGTGGCAAGAATCCGCTGGAGCTGACCCCGGGACAGGCTGAAGCTGTGGAATCACTTGCCATCGGCGGTGTGCGGGCGCTTCCCTTTGCCCGCAGGTATGAAGGGGAAGAGACTGGGCGCCAGTGGCTGGGGTACATGTCAGAAGCTTCGGCAGCTCAGTTGGAGAAATCGACAACGGGTCTGAGAGTTCCAATGACGGGAACCGACGGGCTGGAGAAGACGCTTGAACCCCTGCTGCAGGGGGTGGGCCATACCGAAGTATATGCGCAGGTGGATGCGCGGGGGAACCGTCTTCCGGGTAGTCCCCTGAAGGTGAGGGCGCCGGGGAATCCGTATTATCCATTGTCTTTGTATACAACAATAGATAAGCAGCTTCAGGAAGGCATTGAGAAGCTGGTTATGAAATCCGGAATTAAGGAAGGCGCAGTTGTTGTGCTGGATACGAAAAACGGGGATATTGAGGCCATGGTGTCATTCCCATTCTATAATCCGGGGCACATCTCGCCTGAGGGTGGAGAGTGGAATAACCGGGCGCTGCAGGCGGCGGTGCCTGGCTCGATCTTCAAGATAGTTACAGCTGCTGCGGCACTGGAGGCCGGAGTAACCTCTCCCGAAGAGAGGTTTTATTGCTCAGGACATTACGGGAAATACGGACTCTCCTGCCGGAAAGGCGAAGGACACGGCTCCCTTACCCTGGCGCAAGGGTTCGCCGTGTCCTGCAATACCGTATTTGCTTCGTTGGCTGAGCGCCTGACCGGGGCGCAGCTGGAGTCCGCAGCCCTTGCTCTGGGGCTGGGCAGGGATATCAGCTGGCAAGCGGAGAATACGCTTGGCCTGCCGCTCCTCCGTCCGTTGTCCGGAGAGCAGCCCGGCAGCATCTTCACCACCCTGCTGCCGGATGACGGCGGGGCCAGGGTACAGACAGCGATCGGCCAGCGGGATGTCCGGGTTACACCGCTGCAGGCAGCTAATCTGTTAGTCACGCTGCTGCATGGTGGTGAAGTGCGGGCACCGCGTATTCTGCAACGGGTGGCATTTGCCAACGGGCAAACGCTCCAGGAGCTGCCGTCGCATCTGTCTCCGGTTCGGCAGGGCAGAATCTCCCCATCGACAGCCCGGGTGCTCCTGTCCCTAATGCGTAAGGTTGTAACGGATGGAACGGGCAAAAGCCTGCTGGGCACGAAGTGGCCCGTAGCAGGCAAGTCAGGGACAGCTCAGACATTGGTGAAGGGTGTGTCCCGCAATAACCAATGGTTCATCGGTTATGGGCCGGTCGGCCATCCCAGATATGCTGTATCCGCTCTGGTAGAGGATTTGGCTCCTGGGAGTCCGCATGCGGCCACCCGGCTGTTCGGTCAGGTGTTTGAGCTCCTGTCGGAATCCACGGGAGCCTGAGCTCCGTCCCCTTCCCCTGAAACCGCTGCTCCTCCCGGTGTCGAAGGTTCACCGGAGGCAGCAAATGGCGAGACGATGAACTCTTCCTGCGGCAGGAAGATCCAGCTTTGGAGATAGCCCTGCTGTAACAGCTCTTTGAGCAGAATGAGCAGGATCGGCGAGAGGATTAAGCCCGCAAATCCGAAGAGAGAGCTCGACAGAATCACGAACGACAGCATCAGGAACGCCGAAGATACACCGATGGAATTACCTGTGATCTTGGGCTCCAGCAGCTGCCGCACAATCAGCACTACTACAAGCAGTACAAGCAGCCCAATGGCAAGCGAAGTATTTCCGACAATGAACAGATATACAATCCAGGGAATCAGAATCGTTGACACCCCGAGCAAAGGAAGCACATCGAACACGGCACAGACCAGTGCCATGGTGATTTCATTGCCGCTCCTAAGAATAAAGAGTCCGACCAGAACAATCACGAAAGTAATGCTGATCAGAATCAGCTGAGCTTTGAGATAGGAGCCGATAGCTTTGAAGACATTGCCCTGCAAAAAGGCGAAAGCAGTCTTGAAAGTCTTCGGCATTTTGTCATGAGCGATTTTGCGCCAGTCTTTAATTTCCATACTGAGAAAGAAGGCTAAAATAATGGCAATGCCGAAATTAGCCATAAATGACGAGAAGGAGCCAAGAACTCCGATCATATATTTAAGGAAGATCACCAGCCAGCCCGAAAGAACATTGGTGGCCTCTTTGAAATAACCGTTGATTTTGTTAGTAAGATCTGGCGGGAGCGCATCGACCTTATGCTGCAAATAAGTGGTTGTCTCAGCAAACTGCTGCTGGACTATATATGTATACCGGGGCAGATCATCCTGGAACTGTAACGCTTGCATCGTAATGAGAAGTCCGGCGCCGAACAAAACGCCCAGCAGTACAATCAGGAACAGGATCACCGAAATGGCGGAGGCAAACGATTTGGCAATTCCCCGGCGGTTAAGGAAACGGGCCAGCGGCTCGATCAGAAGAAATACGAAAAAGGATAAGAATACAGGCGCTGCTAAGCGGTAAAGCATACTGAAAGCCAACATAACAAGATACACTGTCAGTACGACCAGACCGATGTCGAAGAAGGTGCGCCAATATTTTTTGTACAGAGGCAGCATAGGTATAAACGACTCCTTTTTAGATAAATTTACAAATTTAACTTGAATTCATTGTACACGATTTTAACAAAAAAGCGTCTATTTCTTTGATACCTGTGTTAAAATAGGGGGTAACGTTTTTTCGTGGGACTCTGCCTACCTAAAAACCGCGAGTCATACTTTACTCTACTTGGCCGTATCACAGAATCTGCTTGCAGACGTATAGGCGAGCCAAAGTCAACTCTGGAAAAGCGGGGAATTTATATGCAGACTTTGCTGCTCTGGTTATTTTACATTTCATCCTTCTATGCATTTATCCCTGGTATGATCAGCCGGATCTTTGGATATCGTGTCTTTCGCAAAGGGACCGGCCGTACTGAATTTGCCCTTACCTTTGATGACGGGCCAGACCCGCGGTATACCCCGGTTTTGCTTGATTTGTTGAAGCGTTACGGGGCTAAGGCTACTTTTTTTGTTGTCGGTTCCCATGCGGAGAGCAATCCGGAAATTATCAAGCGCATGCATGAGGAGGGGCATTTGATCGGGATTCATAACTACGTGCACAAGACAAACTGGCTCATGCGTCCGCCTACCGTGAAACGCCAAATCCAGCGCACCGACGATATCATTTACAGCATTACCGGTGAACGGAGCACCTATTACCGTCCACCCTGGGGAATCGTCAATTTATTTGATTTTTCCAAGCGCCGTCAGGTGCAGATCGTGCTCTGGTCAGCCATGTTCGGTGATTGGAAAGAGAAGGTTGGCGCGGACCGGCTGACGGAGAAGCTGATCAGCAAGCTGAATCCGGGCGAAGTCATGCTGCTGCATGATTGCGGTACTACGCTTGGTGCGGATCTGAAAGCGCCTGAACATATGCTGATTGCCCTGGAACGGATGCTCCAGGAGGCGGAACGGCGCGGGCTGCACAGTATTCGGATCGACGAAATGATCAAGGGGGGGCAGAGTTCTCCCATTCAGCGGATTTCTTTTGGTAAAAGACTGATTGTCGGCTTGTGGCTGGCATGGGAACACCTTTTCCAACTAATGTTCCGGCTGAAGACCCTCTCTCCGGCAGATCCGTTCCTGCATTACCGCATACGCAAATATCAGGGTGAACCCGTGCAGATGGAAGGCGGGGAGCATCTAAGTAAAGGCGACAAGGTGATTGAGCTCCATATCGACAACAGGCAGTTATTCGAGCTCGGCATGCATTCCCGTTCCTCGGCGCAGCTGGCGATCCGTATGATCCGCCGTATGGAGAAGGATATGCCGGTGCTTGCGCAGCGGATTGCTGCAGATGTGGACCTCGCTGAAGCGAAAGCGCTGTACGGTGTAAGTATGATTAACCGCGGGCCGGAGAAATTCGGGTTTATGGTGCTGGATCTGCCAAACGGCTGGTTTGCCCGGTCAACCAAGTTCTACCTGAGTATTCTGCTGAGTGTCATTCATCCTGCTGGAGGGGCAAGGCTTAAGGAACGGAGCGAGGTACTGGTTCCCAAAATGATGCTGATGCCCATCTCCCAGCTTCTGGACCAGATGAATCAACAGCGTCCGCAGAAACAAGTCAAGCCGCGTGAGCGGGTAAGGGAAGAAGAGATGACCCTGGAAGCCGAGCTTCCCGCAGCCACGGTCGTACATTAGCAACTCGTAACATAATGAAATAGCAATTATAAGCTTCAGTGGCCTTTGGGTCCTGGGGCTTTTTGATGTTTCTGCATGGGTTTCTGTCAGCCTAGCGGTTTGTTTATGGATGTCCTGCTATGCATACAATGGCGAATCACCGCAAATAGTATACACAGGGGAGGAGGCTAGTTATGCTAAAAGACTGGATTAAAAGTGTATTGAAGCCAGCGAAAGGTTCCAGCCAAGATGTGGAGAAGTCCAAACATCAGGCCTTGAATGAGCCTATAAATACATCATTAGCCAGTACCCTAAGCACTCTTAAAAAGAGACTGGGTCAAAGCCCTGACTTTACCATCCGGGACTTTTCCGGTGATCCTGATCCTGAGCATACCGGACCTCTTGCTATTTGTTATATTGAAGGGCTAATTGATCCAGGTCTGTTATCCGATCTTATTGAAAGTTTAGTTAAAGAAACTGCACACACACCCTCTAACCGGTTAGAAGAGTATCTTGCTGCTTCTTTATTAAAAAAGACGCTGCCTGCAGGAAATATTCAAATCATTGATTCGCTAAATCAGATCTATCAAGCTGTCCTTACAGGCAATGCCGTCATTGTAATAGACGGGTTACAATCTGCTCTGGCCGTTTCCATTGCCGGCGGGGTAAGAAGGGCCGTGGAGGAACCCACTTCACAAGGTGTGGTCCGGGGGCCGAAAGAGGGGTTTACAGAGGATATCTCAACCAATATTACTCTGATTAGAAGAAAACTGCGGACACCTGATCTTAAGTTTGACAGCCATATTATCGGACAATATTCACAAACCGCTGTAATTGTAACCTACATAGAAGGAATTGCCGATCTCGGTGTGGTTCAGGAGATCACTAAACGGCTTCAGACCATTGATACCGATAGTATCCTTGAAAGCGGCTATATCGAAGAATTCATTCAAGATGCGGCGCTCACTCCCTTTCCCACAATGCTAAATTCAGAACGCCCGGACACCGTTGCCGGAAGTCTTTTAGATGGACAAGTAGCTATTTTGGTGGATGGGACACCATTCGCATTAATCGCCCCGGTAACTTTTTATAACTTTTTCCAGACAGCGGAGGACTATTACCAGCGCTACGATATTTCTTCTTTTTTACGTGTGATCCGATTGATATCGTTCCTGGTATCCTTGCTGCTTCCTTCCTTATTCATTGCTTTGACAACGTTCCATCAAGAAATGATTCCTACGATCCTGTTAGTAACTCTGGCTGCACAACGGGAAGGGGTCCCATTTCCAGCACTGCTGGAAGCATTGCTGATGGAATTAACTTTTGAAGTGATTCGTGAAGCAGGCGTCCGGATGCCCCGTGCGATTGGTCCTGCTATATCCATAGTAGGAGCTCTGGTTATTGGGCAAGCGGCTGTGGAAGCAGGTCTGGTCTCGGGAGCAATGGTAATCGTTGTTTCCTTTACGGCGATATCCAACTTTGTCATTCCATATTTCAGTATGGCAACTGCTGTACGATTATTGCGCTTTATTCTCATGCTGCTGGCAGGAACTCTCGGTTTATTCGGGATCATGGCAGGGGTTGTTCCTATTTTAGCTCATCTGCTCTCTCTTAAGTCGGTTGGTATTGACTATCTATTGCCATACAGTCCATTTTACAAGTCAAATATGAAGGATCTAATTATTAGGGCACCCTGGTGGGCAATGAAAACAAGACCTAATTTAAAATCAGGAACGAATAAAAAAAGACAGGCTTCTCATCAATATCCTGTCGGTTCGAATAATATTGTCCGCAACTCAGACGAGCCTGAACCCCATGCGTAAAGGAGGAGATGTATGTGCACCGATGCCGGGTAATTGCCATTTTGCTGGTTACAGGTCTAATGCTTGCGGGGTGCGGAAACCGTATTGAAATGAACGAATTAGGCATCACAACAGCAACGGGATTTGATGGACATCAGGGGGACTGGACCATTACTTACCAGGTCATCATTCCACCGGCAATGTCTTCCGGTGCAGGCGGATCATCCGGCGGGGCCGGATCTCAAGCTGCTGTGCATACCTTCTCTGCACATGGCAAAACCATCAGAGAAGCTTTAGCGTCCAGCAGCCGGGAAAATCCGCGTAAGCTGTATTTTGCACATACTAATATTCTTATTATTGGCAAAGAAGCAGCAGAAACCGGAATTGAAGAAATTCTAGACACGTATTATCGGAATCCGGACGCGCGGGAAACCGTTAAAGTCTTAATAGCCAACGGCGTAGCCAGAGATTACTTGAATAAGCTGATTCCCCCGGAGAAGCTTCCCGGCAGAGCGTTATCCAAAATACTGGAAAAAAATAAGCAATTAAGTTCATATTATCCTTCGGTATCCGTACACGAATTAGCGCTCGGCATCAGCTCGGACAGCGCTGCCGCCGGAGTTCCACAAATATCCATTAAGGGCACTGACAGCTCAAGTTTGGAGTCAGCAAGTGTATTTCAAAAGACCTCTACCAGCAGCAACTTAGAAATTTCCGGGTTAAGCGTCTTCCACAAAGCAAAAATGGTTGGAACTCTGGACCAAAACGAGAGTTTGGGAATCTCCTGGCTGACCAATCATATCCATTTAACCACAATAAGCTATAACAGTAAGGATGCTACCGATGTGTCCGCATTCCTGGTTCGTAACGCTAAGGTTAAAGTTACTCCAGTAAAAGGAGCCCTGCATTATACATTAAAAGTTAAGGCTAAAGTGGTTGTAGGTGAGTTTTTGGAGACCACAACCCATGAAGATCTTTTAAAAACGCAAAGTATAGGCAAGCTGGAGCAGCGGGCAGAAGAGATCATCCGCTCGCAAATCCTGGAAGGCTGGAAAGCTGTACAGCACTTAAAAATCGACCTTGTAGGAATAGGCAATAAAATCCACCGTAAATCCCCTAAGGACTGGAAAAGATTAAAAAAAGATTGGCCCGGAGAAATAGCAAACATGGACATTGACATCGATGTAAAAGTGAACCTGAAACGGCCGGGTTTATTTCAAAGTTCATTTAGCCGGTTACTCGAATCCGAATAGGATTAATGATTACACCCCTAAACAGGAGATGAAATAAATGAGCCAACGCAACTCAATTCGGCTATCAGAGCTGGCTATATGTATTTCATTATTCGAGGTAGGCAGTACAACTTTATTTTTTATTGGAGGGGAAGCTAAGCAGGACGCCTGGTTAGCCATGCTGGTAGGGGCATTAGCCGGCCTATTTGTACTCCTGATGCATTTAAGTATTCATCATCAGGAACCTCTTCTAGATCTATTTTTATTGTTTCGGCGTTATATGGGGAAGTATCTCGGGACATTCATAAATCTTTTGTTTGTGGGCTATTTCTCGTATGAAGCTTCACGGAATTTACGCGATTTTGGCGAAATCACTGTAATGACATTGTTAAACCAGACATCACTGTGGATTATTATGCTGATCGTCATCCTTGTTGTATCCAATTCGATCCGTTATGGATATAGAGTAATGTTCCTGATGTGTGTCATTTTTTTTCCTATTGTGTTAGTTAGTTATGCCCTAATCAGTATTCTGATTCCTGTCACGGGCCTCTTCCACTTTGAATTTATGTTTCCAGTTTTGGAATCCGGGTGGAAGCCCGTGCTAAATGCGGCTTTACCGGAGATTGTCTCTTTTCCGTTCGGACAAACTGTATTATTTCTTGTGTTTTATCCCTATGCCCGCACAGGAAAAGGACTCAACAGAGCTGTGATTATCAGTTATGTGCTTACGGCACTCTCACTAACATTCATTAATCAATTGAACATTTTTGTTTTGGGTCCAAAGATTGCACTATACAGCACTTTGCCACTTCTGGAGACCGTTCAATTGATTGACTTGGCAGAAGTATTTGAGCGGCTGGACGCTCTATTTACCTTACTGCTTTTTCTTGGATTAGGTGTGAAGATGGGAGCTTTTTTTAATGGTGCCGTAATCGGACTCGAAAAAATAACGGGTATTTCTTATAAAAAGTGGGTGGCCCCGGTAGCCATTCTGACTTTCGGATTGGCCTTCTTATCTCCAAACTATACCCATCATATCGTTACAGGCCGAAGAATTGTCCTGAATTATGTTTTTCCAGTTTTTCAGATCCTTCTACCCTTGTTGCTGCTTATCATCATCCTTATCAGAAAGCGGACAAAGCAGGATTAACGTGAGCACTTGGGTGTACGCTCCCCGAACGAAACGTTGTTCCAATCGCTGTGCTCTCCAGATTTTTTTCATTCCCCTTAGCGGTGAAAATCCGGAGACCAAGGCGACCGCTACCGCTTTTCCACAATCATTTCGTTCTCTCCGCTGTTTAAGCGGGATATGTACCTTTCACTTGCCCACAATCTAATGAAGCAAGCCGCAAATGACCAAAAACGCAAAACAGCGATCCTCCGATAACCGGAGGATCGCTGTTTTTCTGCCTTTTTACTCTTACAAGTGAATAAGTCGCTGTCTCTGTTGTAGGAGTATCCACTTATGAGACAGCCTGGTTTTATAGTACGCTATCCTTTAGAACAATATTAAATCTTCAGCACGCCGCCCTTGCTGGCATTGGTAACCAGCTTGGAGTAGCGGGCCAGATAACCGGTTTTCACCTTCGGCTCAAAGCCTTTCCAGCCGGTGCGGCGGATAGCCAGTACTTCTTCATCAACCAGCAGCTCGATCTTGCGGTTGTTGAGGTCAAGCTCGATGATGTCGCCGTCCTCGACAAAGGCAATCGGTCCGCCTTCAGCGGCTTCCGGCGAGATATGCCCGATGCTGATTCCGCGTGAAGCGCCTGAGAAGCGGCCATCGGTGATCAGGCCTACCTTAGCGCCAAGACCCATACCGACGATCTGCGAGGTTGGAGCGAGCATTTCCGGCATGCCTGGTCCTCCCTTAGGACCTTCATAACGGATAACAACCACATGCCCTTCCTTGACCTTACCGTTGGCGATACCTTCCAGCGCCTCTTCCTGTGAATCGAAGCAGATGGCGGGACCTTTATGGTAGCCGCCAACAGAAGCATCTACAGCACCGACTTTGATGATCGAGCCTTCAGGAGCAAGGTTGCCGTAGAGGACAGACAGACCGCCTACTACGGAATAAGGATTGTCCAGCGTATGAATAACACTCGTATCCTGGATCTCATGCCCTGTGACATTTTCAGCCAGTGTTTTGCCGGTAACCGTCATGCAATCCCCAAAGATTGCCCCCGGTTTCTTGAGCAGCTCGTTCAGCACGGCGCTTACGCCGCCTGCCCGGTCCACATCCTCGATGAAGATATCGGATGCCGGAGCCAGCTTGGCCAGGTAAGGGACGCGGTTGGCAACTTCATTGATGCGTTCCAGCGGATAATCAATTTCAGCTTCCTGAGCGAGTGCCAGCGTGTGAAGCACAGTATTGGTGGAACCGCCCATCGCCATATCCAGTGCAAAGGCATTGTCGAGTGATTCCTTAGTTACGATATCGCGAGGTTTCAGATCCAGCTTGATCAGCTCCATCAGCTGAGTCGCTGATTTGCGTACGAAGGCTCTGCGTTCTTCTGCTACGGCGAGGATAGTGCCGTTACCCGGAAGGGCGAGGCCCATCGCTTCAGCCAGACAGTTCATGGAGTTCGCTGTAAACATCCCGGAACAGGAGCCGCAGGTCGGACAGCCGTATTGTTCAAGTTCAAGCAGCTCAGCATCGTTGATTTTGCCGACCTGGTGAGCGCCGACGCCTTCAAATACGGATGTGAGTGAGAGCTTTTTGCCCTTGCTGTCTACACCAGCCTTCATTGGCCCGCCACTGACAAAGATGGTCGGGATATTCACGCGCAGGGCGCCCATCATCATGCCCGGGGTGATTTTATCACAGTTGGGGATGCAGACCATGCCGTCGAACCAGTGTGCGGAAACGACAGTTTCCAGAGAATCGGCAATGATCTCGCGGCTTGGCAGGGAATAACGCATCCCGATATGCCCCATGGCGATACCGTCATCGACGCCGATTGTGTTGAATTCAAATGGAACGCCGCCGGCTTCACGGATGGCTTCCTTGACGATTTTGCCGAATTCCTGCAAATGCACGTGGCCGGGAACGATATCGATATAGGAGTTGCAGACCGCGATAAACGGCTTGCCAAAATCCTCCTCTTTTACGCCTGCTGCCCGCAGAAGACTACGGTGCGGAGCGCGGTCAAAGCCCTTTTTGATCATGTCTGAACGCATTTTCTTGTCTGCCATGATGATATTCCCCTCCTAATTAAATGTAAACCGGATATAGTGTCGCATTAACGCATTACAATCCCAAAAGCTGCGTATCTGCGGTTTATAGAAGGAACGGGGTCCAGCTTCTTGCGGAAACAGAAGGAGGGCGAAGCCGTTTCTATAAAATATCAGCGGATATAATACGAACGTTATTAGAGAGTCTATCACAAAAGACCTCATTTTTCTACCGGACAATGTGAAGTTTGTCGAGAGGAGACCCCCTTGCAGGACGTGAAAAAAAGCCCATCCCGGAGGGGAAAGGCTTATTTGGAATTATGTTACAGTGACCGGCGCAGGGCCGCACGCTGCAGGGTAATCATCCAGTCTACAGAAGGCTCGACCAGGGGATGAAGCACGCGTTTGACTGCTGGCTGGGCCAGAAGAACCGTGAAGGAGACAGCACAGAGCAGCAGGACCGAAGCTCCGGCGGCATTGCCAAGATACGTGTAAATCCCTGACACGGCAGCAAGGCGGACCACAAAACCGTGCAGCAGGAAGACATAGAGGGTGCGGCGGCCCCAGTCCGTTATCCGGCTCAGCTGGTAAGGCACCCATCCCAGAAAAGCGAGGGAAGCGGCAAGCTGCAGTGCGTACACTCCCAGCCGGTACACTCCCGCATACCATTCAGGAGCATCAAGCTGCATATAGGTCATGCTGCCGTACAGCCAGCCCAGGGGGAGTTTTGAACCGAGCATGCCTAGAATCAGGAGCAGCAGTACTGATGCGGCAGCGGAAGCGATTTTGACAGTTTTGGTATAGATCCGGGTTAGCGCCTCGAAGGAGAAATGATAGCCGATGACGAAAAACGGCAGATAGACAAAGGTACGGCTGATGCTGAACCAGACACCGTCTAGCTGCAAATAGCCGACCGCGACACCAGCAGTAACAGCGAAAATGATTTGTGCGGCTTTGCTCCATCTGCCCATGCCGAGCATCAGGAGGCGCCAGCAGGCATGACTGGCCAGGAACCATAGCAGCAGATAAGGAGCGAAGAAGGAGTGGTGAATATTGGATACGCGGAAGACGGAAACGTCCAGCGCTGAATACAGAGTCTGAAAAATAAGGTATTGTAGTCCAATCTGAAGCAGAACCTTGCGGCCAGCGGCTCCAGTGAGGCTTTTTCCGGCAAAATAGCCTGTTACGAGTACGAACAGCGGCATATGGAAGCTGAAAATCCACAAATACAGGCTGTGCATTCCGCTAAGGGTGCCAATCAGAGGCTCAATCGCATTGCCGGCAAATACGGTGACAATAAGCATGAAGCGCAAGTTGAGAAAAAAGGTTTCTCCGCGTGCTGCGAGCGAGCTTTCCCCTGCCATGAACTAACCTCCAATTTGGTTGCGTTTAGCAAATTACTTTAATTTTAAAATACAAGATTTCTGTAAAAACAATTGTGAAATACATCACAATACTACCTATAGTAAGCGCTATCATAGCGGATAATTGTGGCGATGTCTTGAAGGTTGTTTGATTTCATTGATTCCTCTATAATTTTCTGTATGCAGTAATCGGGAGTGAACACCATTGAGAAAAAAAATAACCAAGCGCCGCGTTCTTTTGGGGATTCTTATCATTCTGGTTGCGGCGGGTTTTTGGGTATGGAGATATCTGACACCTTACACACCGGGAATAAGGGCTGAGAATGCACTGATCTCCGCAGGTGGTGTCAGCGTGGAGCAAAATGATAACTGGATTTCGTTTGAGCCTTCCGTCACGTTCGGAACGGCTGTGATTTTCTATCCGGGTGCGCTGGTTAAAGCGGAGGCTTATGCTCCCCTGGCCCAAAAAATCGCCGCTGCGGGGCATCCCTTCTACATCGCCAAAATGCCGCTGAATCTCGCAGTGATCAAAAGCGATGCCGCCGAAGAGATCATCCGAGTGCATCCGAAGCTGTCATTTGTGCTGGGCGGCCATTCGCTGGGCGGGGTTATGGCTTCACGTTTTGCGGCAGAGCATGCAGACCAGTTGAAGGGCGTGTATTTTCTGGCCTCCTATCCGGATGAGAAAGGCAGTCTGAAAGATACAACTTTATCCGTTTTGTCGGTTCTGGGCACCGAGGATCAAGTGGTTGATCAGGCTAGCTACAATAAAGGACGTTCCTATCTGCCAAGCAATACCGTATATTATTCGGTCAAAGGCGGGAATCATGCCCAGTTCGGAAGCTATGGCAAGCAGAAGGGTGACGGGGAAGCAACCATCTCAGAGGATGAGCAGCAGACGCTTACCGCACGGTCAGTGCTGGATTGGCTCGGCAATCTGCGTTAACCCATATCCTGTCCACAGGAAAGGAGCCGAAGAATGGCCGTACTGCATGTAAATGAGTTAGCTGTACCCTGCAAGGGTATATTGTTCGATAAGGATGGCACTCTGCTTGATCTACTCGCTACCTGGGGAACCTGGGCTAACCTGATGCTGGAAGGACTGGAGAATCAACTCGCACTTATTGGAAAAGAAAACCGCCTGGGCTCAGGCATCGCCAAGGTGCTGGGCACGGTCCATGACGCCGCGGGGAAAGTGATCGGCTATGACCCTGCCGGACCGCTGTCCATGGCTACCGCAGAGGAGACGGGCGGCATTCTGGCCTGGCAGCTCTATTCAGCAGGAGTTCCTTGGAATGAAGCCCTGGCCCGTATAACGGCCATCGGCAAGGAAGCGATGAACGAGCTGCGCCGCCGCAAGTCGGCACAGCCGTTGCCCGATCTGCTGCCTTTTCTGCAGCAATGTGCGGCAGCTTCATTGAAGCTTGGCGTAGTCACCTCCGACGGTTCTTCTACCACCGGGGAGCAGCTGGAATGGATGGGGATTACGGGTTATTTTGACACTGTGGTTACGAGAGACCGTGTGACCCACGGCAAGCCTGCGCCTGAAATGGCGGAGACTGCCTGCCGGGAGCTGGGCCTCAGACCTGCAGAGACGGTTATTATCGGCGACAGCAATGCCGACATGCAGCTCGGCAAAGGCGCAGGCCTGCGGCTGTCCGTTGGCATATCCCCAGCCGGGAGCACCGCCCATTTACTGGATGCGGATACTGTTATCTCTGGTTTTCATCAGCTTCGCCTCACAATCTGAGCTATATATAGAAAGGATGCGTGCAGACTTATGGATTCATTGCAGACACTGGTTTCCTGGATCAAGGACAGCGGCAACATCGTTTTTTTTGGAGGCGCCGGCACATCCACGGAAAGCGGGATTCCGGACTTCCGCTCGGCGGCAGGTCTGTATAGGGAGCAGCATAATTCGCCTTATCCGCCGGAGGTGATGCTGAGCCGCAGCTTTTTCATGTCCTCACCTGACATATTTTTTGACTTCTACCGCAGTAAAATGATTCATCCCGAAGCGAAGCCGAATGGTGCGCATCTGCTGCTGGCGGAACTGGAGCGCGGCGGCAAGCTTAAGGCCGTTATCACGCAAAACATCGACGGCCTGCATCAGCTTGCCGGAAGCCGGCGCGTGCTGGAGCTGCATGGTTCCATTCACCGCAACCATTGCATGGATTGCTCGCTTCCGTATGGGCTGGATCAGGTGCTTGCAATAAAGGACATCGTTCCGAGCTGCCCGGCCTGCGGCGGGATTATCAAGCCGGATGTGGTGCTCTATGAAGAGGAGCTCGATCATGATGTCCTTATGGAATCTGTCGCGGCCATCGCGGCTGCAGACATGATTATCATCGGAGGTACTTCGCTTACTGTGCAGCCGGCTGCCAGCCTGATTACTTATTTCCGTGGCCGGCACACAGTGCTTCTGAACGGAGAGCCGACCCCGTATGATCATAAGGCAGACCTGATCTTGACGGATCGTATCGGCGAAGTGATGGGCAGAATACAGAAGTTGCTGTAGCTCTCAGCAAACGCCATACGGTCGCTGTAATACATGCTGCCTGATCCTGGGAGATTACATTGATCCCGGGAGGTTTAAAATAGGGTATAGAACGTGAACTTGAGAATGCTGGGCCTATCATTGCGGAGGAATGCCTTATTATTTAAGGCGATTCCGCAATGATCGTTATCCATTCTCAAGTTCATCTTGTATTGCGCGACATCAGCGAAACGAGAGGCAGGGATGGATAATGGTATATGTGGCTAGCGACGAACGGTATGAAGGGATGCGTTATAACCGTACAGGCAAAAGCGGCCTCAAGCTTCCGGCAATCTCACTGGGACTCTGGCATAACTTCGGGGGGATCAATGCCTATGAGAATGGCCGGGACATGATCACCCGTTCGTTCGATCTTGGAATTACCCATTTTGATCTGGCCAATAACTACGGCCCGCCTGCGGGGTCTGCGGAGGAGATGTTTGGCAGGGTGCTCGCCCGCGATCTGGCACCCTACCGTGATGAGTTGATTATTTCAACCAAGGCGGGGTATTATATGTGGCCGGGTCCTTATGGGGACTGGGGTTCACGCAAGTATATGCTGGCGAGCCTCGATCAGAGCCTGAAACGGCTGGGGCTGGATTATGTGGATATATTTTATTCGCACCGTCCTGACCCGGAGACGCCGATGGAAGAAACGATGGGGGCACTGGATACTGCTGTCCGTTCCGGCAAAGCGCTGTATGTGGGGTTGTCCAACTACACAGCGGAGCAGACCGTGGAGGCCGTACGTATTCTGAAAAACCTTGGCACACCGCTGATGATCCATCAGCCCCGTTATTCCATGCTTGACCGCTGGATCGAAGGCGGCCTCCAGGACGTGCTGGAGGAGCACGGCGTCGGCAGCATCGCCTTCACCCCGCTCGCACAAGGCCTTTTAACCAATAAATATCTGAACGGCATTCCCGATGATTCTCGGGCAGCAGGCCCGTCCGTATTTCTGAACGAAAGCCGGATTACACCCGAAGTGCTTCGCAAGATCCACGCGCTCAATCAGCTTGCCGTCTCGCGCGGCCTGTCCCTGGCGCAATTCGCACTACTCTGGACCCTACGCGGCGGGAGAGTCACTTCCGCGCTGATCGGCGCAAGCCGGGTCAGCCAGATCGAGGAGAACATTGCCGCATTATCGCATGGCGAGTTCTCACAAGAGGAGCTGGACCGGATCGAAACGATCCTGAAGACGGACAGCGAGTCCTGAGAACAGCCGCTTTTATAATCATCTGCACTCACATAGCAAAAGCCCGCTTCCTGACCGGAAACGGGCTTTTGCTGCAATCCGATGAGAGGCACTTGCTGCGGAGTGCCGTCTCAGAATAGTGCTGATGGAAGAAGATCCGTGGGGGAAGTGGAAAAAGTAGACCTGATTCGAGACATTTGGCCATTCAAGCGGCAATAGTGGGAATAAGTAGACCTAATCTGCTCCATATCAGGTAATTATCCTCATTTGGCTCAAAATAGGTGTACAAATGCAAGTAGAATAAAAAGTGGACACCCGTTAAGAGAGCATGAATAATGAACTTAACGAGGAGGTGTTCACATGGGTGAACAACGGCAACGGTACAATGAAAAGTTTAAAAGAGAAGCCGTCAAGTATATTCAGGAACAGACGAAGACGGTGGTGGAGATTGGGGAGGAGCTGGGCATCTCCCCTGGTGTGCTGCATAACTGGCTGGCGAAGTATCGGGAGTTCGGCAATGAACCTGTAAACAGTGCGGAAAAGGTTCGCGAACTGGAGCAGCGGCTGGCGGAACAAGAAAAAGAAT